>NZ_JBSRTQ010000041.1:0-29635 GCF_055129145.1 Albimonas sp.
TGACTTCCTGCCGGGCGCTGTGACCGATTGTTCGGCAGCAACAATCGTGTTTTCGACCATGTATGCATATGACACCACCAAGTTTCCAAACGGTGGGCCAAACTCAATGGCCGACTTCTTCAACACCGAAGCTTTCCCTGGCAAGCGTGGCATGCGTAAAGGTGCCAAGGCGAACCTCGAAATGGCTTTGATGGCTGATGGCGTTCCTTCTGCCGAAGTCTACGGTATTCTGGCAACGCCAGAAGGTGTGGACCGCGCATTCGCAATGCTCGACAAGATCAAGGCTGACACCGTATGGTGGGAAGCAGGCGCGCAGCCTCCACAGCTGTTGGCTGACGGCGAAGTTGTGATGTCGACTGCCTATAACGGTCGTATTTTTGCGGCTGCTGTGGCGGAAGGCAAGCCATTCGAATCCGTTTGGGATGGTCAGGTTTATGAGTATGACGTGTTGGCGGTTCCAAAAGGTTCCAAAAACAAAGATGCTGCGATGCAGTTCATTGCCTATGCAACCGGCACCCAGCGTTTGGCGGATCAGGCGAAATACATCGCTTACGGCCCTGCACGTAAATCTTCGGGCCCATTGGTTGGCCTGTATGAAGACGGCAAAACCGAAATGGCTCCTTACATGCCAACAGATGCTGCCAACCTGACCAACGCTTTGGCCTCGGATTTCGAATTCTGGGCGGACCGTGACACACAGTTGAACGAGCGTTTCAACTCTTGGCTGCTGAACTAAGCTGCCGAACCTGAAGGGGCGCATACTGCGCCCCTTCACCCCCAAAGCCCCGCAAGAGGGCCTATCCAAAACCCAACCGACAGGACCAAATTGCCATGGCCTCTCCCAATATGCCTGCTGACTCTGATGTGCTGCGCACCGTTGATGGTATGCCGCTCAAGGCTGCGCTGGCCGTGGCTTCGCGCCGCGCCCGTATCCGCGCCTTTTTTCTGGTCTTGCCGCTTCTCCTTTTCATTCTTCTGACCTTTGCCGTTCCGATCGGGCAAATGCTGTCGCGTTCTTTCACCGATGATAAATTCTCGGCCAATATGGTTGAGCTGGGAAAATGGTTCGATGCAAATGGCAAGGCGCCACCGGATGAGGCTGCCTATGCTGCCTTGGCTGCCGATCTGAAAACTTCGGCCGAGGAAAAATCGGCAGGGAATGTTGGCACGCGCATCAACTATGAGCTTCCCGGCACACGGTCACTGTTTACATCTGCCGCACGCAAAGCCAAAAACCTTGAGGCCCCGTATAAAGAGGCAATCCTTGCTCTTGACCCGCAATGGGGGCGCCCCGATCTTTGGGCAGCCATGCGCTCGGCCTCGGCTGCCTGCCCTGGACCCCCGCCGCGCAACGCCTGCGCGCCCGCGCCGCCTTCGCCCGCGCCCATGGCGAGGCGCTGCCCGACTGGTCGGACGAGGGCCTGATGGCGAGCCTCGACGACTGGCTCGCGCCCCATCTCGGCCGGATGCGCGGGGTGAACGATCTCGACGGGCTGAACCTCGCCTCGATCCTCGAGGATGGGCTCGACTGGGCCGCCCGCCAGGCGCTCGACCGCGCCGCGCCCGGCGACTGGACCGCCCCGACGGGCTCGCGCTGCCCCATCGACTACGACCGCGACCCGCCCGCCATCGCGGTGCGCATACAAGAGCTCTTCGGTCTCGACCGTCATCCGTCGCTGCGCACCGCCGCCGGCGACACGCCGCTGCTGATCGACCTGCTCTCCCCCGCCCGCCGCCCTGCGGCGACCACGCAGGACCTGCCCGGCTTCTGGCGCGGCGCCTATGCCGACGTGCGCAAGGAACTGCGCGGCAGCTATCTCCGCCACCCCTGGCCCGAGGCCCCATGGGAGGCAGAGCCGACCCAGAGGGTCAAGCCGCGGGGAACCTGACACCTGCGGCAAGCGGGCGGCGCCAGGATCGGGCCCCTCCGATCCCGCGCCGCTCCTCGCGCCGGGCGCGCGGCCGGGCGCGCGACGGATAAAGCCCGGGTCGAGGAGACGCCGCGCTCAAAGACCTTCCGACCAGGCCCGGTTCCGCCAGCCGGTGGACCTGAGGATCGGCCGCGCCTGCGTCGCCGCCTATCCGGCGTCGATCAGGCCGATCGCGGCGAGCCGCCGCGCCATGGGCCCCTGACCCCCGCGACCGCGGCCCTCTTCCGGGCCCCGCCTCAGGTCGCGGCGCCGGCGTCGCGGAGCGTCGGCCCCCCGCCGTCGGCCGGATTCAGGACGGACGCCCGCTGCCCGGGCTGTCGCGATCTTGCGTTGAAGGCCCGCGCCCGCGCCCGATAGGTGCGCAGACGCGGCTTGCGGTCGGGCTTGCGCAGCACCAGCACCGCGACGATCACCGTAGCCAGCAGCACCGACAAGCCGATCAGCGCGGCGCGCGCGTCCACGCCCTCGGTCGCGACGTCTTCCGCCCGGGCCTGCGCCGGCGGGCTGGGCGCAAGCGCTGCGTCGTCCAGCCCGATCTCCGTCGCGATGACGGCGCCGCCGGTGGCGATCGGGTCGATCCGGTCGGCGCGCAAGGAGCGCAGCAGCTGGCTCGGGGCGTTGGCCAGCAGATGCACGATCAGCTCGGCCACGTGGGGCCGCCCGCCTTCCAGCGCCAGCGACGGGTCCGCCGCCCCCAGCGGATCGATGGCCCGGGTCACGGCGTCGAACGTCGCGCGCGTCGGATCGACAAGGGTCGTGTCGCGCAGCGCCTCGGGGACGTCGCTGAGATTGACGATCTCCTCGACCCGCAGCGGCGTGCGCAGCTGCGCCTTGAGCATGGTGACCGGGAAGGCGCCGGCCGTGGACGGCCCCAGCGTCTCCGGGGCGGCGACGGGAATGGCGGGCGGAGATTGGGTGAGGGAGACCGTGCCGCACCAGCCGAGGCCGGGCACGAGGACAAGCAAGCTCGCCAAACGCGTGATCGGGTTCAACGACGCCTCCCGAAGATATGAAACGCCGCGAAATGCGCGGCGACAGTGTTTACCGAAATGACCCTACGCCGATCCTGACGGTTGTGCAGAAAATACTCATCATCGGGGCCGAGCCGCGATATCTGGTCGCAGAACCTGCGACGCCGCCGCCGCGCCCGCGCCCGCGCCGACGCTGGCCCCGACGGGCAGGGCTTGCGGCGCCGAAAGCCCGGCTCAGGCGAGCCCGCGCGACCCGATCTCCAGGAACTTGCGGCGCCGCGCCTTGCGCCGCGCCTCGGGGCTCATCTGGTCCAGCTCGTCCAGCATCCCGCCGATGGCCTGGCCGACCCGGGCCAGCGCCAGCCCGCGGTCGCGCTGGGCGCCGCCGACCGGCTCGGGGATGATCCGGTCGATCACGCCCAGCTTGAGAAGATCCTGCGCGGTCAGCCGCAGCGCTTCCGCCGCCTCCCGCATCTTCTCGGCGTTCTTCCACAGGATCGAGGCGCAGCCCTCCGGCGAGATCACCGAATAGACCGAGTGCTCCAGCATCGCGACCCGGTCCGCCGTGGCGAAGGCCACCGCGCCGCCCGAACCGCCCTCGCCGATGATGACCGATATCGAGGCGGTGGTGATCTCCAGCCCGGTCTCGGTGGCGCGCGCGATGGCCTCGGCCTGGCCCCGCTCCTCCGCGCCCTTGCCCGGATAGGCGCCGGCGGTGTCGACGAGCGTGATCACCGGCAGCTGGAACCGGTCGGCGAGCCGCATCAGCCGGATCGCCTTGCGATAGCCCTCCGGCCGCGCCATGCCGAAGTTGCGGTCGAGCCGGGACTGGGTGTCGTGCCCCTTCTCATGCCCGAAGACCATCACCGGCCGGTCCTGGAACCGGGCGAGCCCGCCGACCACGGCGCGGTCCTCGGCGAAGCCCCGGTCGCCGGCGAGCGGCGTGTATTCGGTGAACAGCGCCCCGATATAGTCCAGCGCATGGGGTCGCTGCGGATGCCGCGCCACCTGGCATTTCCGCCAAGGCGTCAGGTTCTTGTAGAGGTCGGACAGCATCGTCTTCGCCCGGGCGTCGAGCGCGCGGGCCTCGTTCGCCACATCCATCTCGGGATCCTGGCGGCCCATGGCCCGAAGCTCTTCGGCCTTGCCCTCGATCTCGGAGAGGGATTTTTCGAAGTCGAGATAGGTCTGCATGCGGCGCGCTCCCGGGCCCTGGTCCCGGGGGATGTAGGGCGGGATGGGGTCGGGAGGCAAGGGCGGGGGAGGATCCCCGCCTTCGCCGCGTCGACGCCGGTCAGGGTCGACGCGGGGCCGCGCGCTCGGCGTCGAGCCGCTCGAGGCTCGACGGGCCGCCATCCTTCATCGCCTTCAGGGCGCGGGCCCGGTCCAGCTGCTGCCGATAGCGGGCCTCCGCCGCGGGGTCCTGCAGGGCGCGGATCTCGGGCGTCGCGTCCACCGGCGACCAGGCCGGGTGGGCGTTGTATCTGGCCGCGTCGGGCAGCTTGCGGAAGCGGACGGCGTCGTCGGGCGCGGGGGCGGGCGCGGGCGCGTCGCGCGCCTCCAGCGCCCGGACCGCGGAGGGCGCGAGCGCGCGCGCTTCGGGCGACGCCGCCTGGGCCGACGCGGCCCCGGGCGCGGCGAGCGCGGCGAGCGCGGCGACGAAAGTGAGGGATCGGACGCGATGGGTCATGTCCATCTCCTTGCTGTTGAGGCGCAAGAGATAGGCGTGCCGCCCGGCGGAAATCGGGCGACGAGACGGCGCCCCCGCCCCGATCCGGGATGACGTAGGGTTTTCTGCGGGAAACGCTTCGGCCTCGCCTTCGATGCCGACGAGGGATCGAAGGCGATACATGCCCGCTTTGGGGGGCATTCCCGAGCCCGTCCCCTGCGATGCGGGGTCGCGACAAGGCGCGTCGCCGTTCAGTCGGCGGCCGCGCCCTCGATCAACGCCTCGATCACGCTCAAGGGCAGGAACAGCGTGGCGGGTTCGTCCGGCAAGGGCAGGAAGCCGTAGCGCGCATACCATTTCGCCACGTCGGCGCTGGTCGTGTCGAGCATCAGCGCCGCCAGACCGGCGTTGCGCGACACTTCGTAGGTCCGTTCGATCGACTCGCGCAGCAACGCCTCTCCGTAGCCTTGGCCCTGAAGATCGCGGTGAACGGCGAGGCGGCCGAGCTTGAGGATCGGAATGGGATCCGGCGCGTTGCGGCGCATCGGCTTCGGGTAATCCTGCCGGCGGACCGTTCCCGCGGACAAGCAATAATAGCCCATGACCCGGTGATCCGGGGTCGCCAGCACGAACGTCCGCGAATACTGCGACTGGTTCTTCAGCGCCGTTTTGCGCAACCAGACATTCAAGGAATCGACGCCGCAGTCGAACTCTGCGGCGTCGTGCTGCGGCGTCAGCGGGTGCGGATGAAGCAGGATCAGGTCGTCGTCCAAGGCTTGGTCTTCCGCATCATGTCGACGGCCTGCGCCGTCGGCTTGGGCGGCGCGGCGATGACGGCTTCGAACGCCTCGAGCGTTTCGGCGGACCAGACATAGTGCACACGGTTGAGAATGACCTCATCGGCTTTCGCAAGTGATGCGGAAAGCATGAAGCTGCTGCGCGTGTCGCCGCTGATGTGCGCGGCATAGTCGATCCTGGCTTTCTCTTCCTCTGCGATTCTCACATTGATAGGCGCGCGGGCGAGGGTCTTTGCTGCGCTTGCCATATCCATAACTCCGTTTTGAGTGCAGATGCAGGCGGCTATCGTGGTGTTCTTTGCTGCCGCGCTGCGATCCGTGTGTCATGAGATATGCTCTCTACACTGGAGTTGTCAACACATCGTATATACGAGCTGGCGGTGCGATGCTGGCGTGCAGAGCGATGGCGAGTCTGCCTGCTACGCCTGCTCGCATGTATGCGCTCAACCGTAACGCGGCCGAGCCCTACGTCATTTCTAGAGGGTCAGTCCGGCCGGATCGGCCAGTTCCGCGACCTCCGCATTCCCCTCCGGCGCGGCGCGATCCGCCACCAGAAAATCCTGCGTGGCCAAGGTCAGCAGCGGGAAATGCCAGACCCCCCGCCCGATCTGCGCGCCCTGGTCGCCGCGGGCGAGGAACGCGCGGAGCGGCTCGCCCGGCGCCTCGGCGCAGACCACCAGCCAGGGATGGCCGCCCAGCGGGAAGAAGGCCTGGGAGCCGAACGGGTGCCGCTCCAGCATGTCGATCACCAGCGGGCGCGGCCGCCCGCGGAAGATCGAGAGGATGGGGGCCGCGCCCTCCACGTCGATCTCCGCCAGGCCGTGGAACCGGGTGGTGTAGCCCGCGTTGATCCCGATCGCCGAGGCCGGGTCGGCCTCGATCACCGCGCCGAAGGGGGCGAAGCCCGCCGCCGTCAAAGGCTCCGGGACCAGTCGCCTCACGACCGCCGCCCGAACACCCGAAGGCGCGAGATCCCGCCGTCCGGGTGGATGTTCAGCTTGACATGGGTGACCGGGCCCAGCGGCGCCAGCACCTCCTCGCCGAAGACGTGGATCTTGTGGGCGCCGAGCTTCTGCTCCGCCATCAGGCGGGGCCAGAACATCGACTGGGTGACCACGCTTTCGTCCGTCCCCCACCCCACTTCGGCGGCCTGGATCGAGCAGCTGTCCGGGAAATTGCCCTTGAAATGCGCGGTGTCGACCTCGATCCGCTCGACCACGCCCGCCGCGCCCAGCTGCACGATCAGCCAGTCATGGCCCGGCTCCCGCCTGCGCCGCGTCTCCCAGCCGTCGGCCTGGTTGCGGCCCCGGCCCTCCGACAGCACCGCCCAGACGTCGCCGTAATGCGCGTCGTTGAAGGCGAGCACGCGCCCGCCGTTGCGCAGCGCCGACAGCTCCACGATGCCTTCGCGGTCCGAGCCCTCCCACGACGGCGCGGGGGCGCCGTAGACCCGCAGCCGGGCGACCCCGCCGTCGGGAAAGATGTTCAGCCGCACCCAGTTGCAGAGGCCGGGGGCCGAGGTCTGGATGAAGTGATGCGCGTTCGGCCCCAGCGTCGTCGACGGCACGATCTCCACCCATTCGGTGGTCTCGTCCGGGGTCGTCTCCGAGAACGCCGCCCAGACCGAGGCGGCGCGCGGGTAGTTGCCGGTGAAGAACGAGGTGTCGATGTCCACGCCGTGGATCGCGCCCTTGCCGCCGAGCCGGACCACGCACCAGTCGTGGCCCGAATCCCGCCGCCGCCGGCTCTCCCACCCGTCCATCCACTTGCCGTTGTCGTCGAATGCGTCCGGCTTCAGGACCGCGGGGCCGTCCTGCAGCATCCGGCTCATGTCCGCGAAGAAATCGTCCGTGCACTGCACCGCCTCGGCGCCGAGGCGCGGCGAGGCGAGGTTGACATGCGCGGCCGCCCATTCGGGGAGCACGGGAAGGGGGGCGATGACGTCCTGGCTCATGGGATCTCCGGAGGGCAGGGCAGGGGGCGGACGGAAGGATCGTATCCGTTGTCTTGAACGCGGTTGCGGCGCCGCGCAAGCCTGTCCGCCGCCCCCGCCCGGATCAGCCGTCCTTGTAGTAGTAGGAATAGCCGTTCAGCGCCGGCGCCCCGCCCAGATGCGCGTAAAGCACCTTCGAGCCTTCTGGGATCACCCCCTTGGCGACCAGGTCGATCATGCCCTGCATGGATTTCCCCTCGTAGACCGGGTCGGTGATCATCGCCTCGGTCCGCGCCGCCAGCCGGATCGCCTCATTGGTCTCTTCGGAGGGCACGCCGTAGGCCGGATAGGCGTAGTCGTTGTAGATCACGATCTCGTCGTCGCGCACGGCCCGGCCCAGGCCCACCAGCTCGGCGGTGTCGTCGACGATGGTCCGCACCTGCGCCCGGGTCTGCTCGGGCGTGGCCGACGCGTCGATGCCCAGCACCGCCTGCGCCCGATCCTGCGCCGCGAAGCCCACGATCATCCCGGCCTGGGTCGAGCCGGTGACCACGCAGACCACGATATAGTCGAACTTGAAGCCCAGCTCCGCCTCCTGCGCCGCGACCTCCTCGGCGAAGGCGACGTAGCCCAGGCCCCCCAGCGGGTGCACCGAAGCGCCGGCCGGGATCCCGTAAGGCACGCCGCCCGCGTCGCGGACCGACTGCATCGCGTCCTCCCAGCTCTGGCGGATGCCGATGTCGAAGCCGTCCTCCACCAGCCGGCTGTCGGCGCCCATCAGGCGGGTCAGCAGGATATTCCCGACCCGGTCATAGACCGCATCGAAATGGGGCACCCATTTCTCCTGCACCACCACGCATTTCATGCCGATCTTGGCCGCCGTCGCCGCCACCATCCGCGTGTGGTTCGACTGCACGCCGCCGATCGAGACCAGCGTGTCGGCGCCCGAGGCGATGGCGTCGGGCACGATGTATTCCAGCTTGCGCAGCTTGTTGCCGCCGAAGGCGAGCCCCGAATTGCAGTCGTCGCGCTTCGCCCAGATCTCCACCTTGCCGCCCAGCGCTTCGGAAAGGCGGGGCAGTTTTTCGATGGGGGTGGGTCCGTAGGTGAGCGGATAGCGCTCGAATTTTTCCAGGTGCATCGGGGGCTCCGGCTGGGCGTGGGCGGGAAATCGCCCGAAAACACTAGCGCGCCGACCCGGAAAGGTGCTTTCAAAGTCACCGTGATAAACGCCCTCATTGATCAGGCAGCTATCCCAGGAAACCAAAGCCTTCCGAAAATGGCTGCCAAAACGAAAGAATCCATCATCGCCGAGCTCGACCGAATCGACCGCGCCATCCTCCGCCACCTCCAGGCCGACGGCCGCCTGACCAACGCCGAGCTCGCCGCCCGCGTCCATGTCAGCGCCGCCACCTGCCACCGCCGCACCCAGCGCCTGTTCGAAACCGGCGCCATCAAGGGCGTGCGCGCCCAGATCGCCCCCGAAGTCGTCGGCCTCGGCGCCCTCGTCATGGTCGGCGTGGTCCTCGACCGCTCCACCCCCGAGAGCTTCGCGGAATTCGAGGCCGCCGCCGCCGACCTCGCCGCCGTGCTCGATTGCCATCTCGTTGCCGGCGACTTCGACTATCTGCTGAAAATCCGGGTCCGCGACATGGCCGACTTCAACCGCCTGCATGGCGAACGCCTGATCGCGCTGCCCGGCGTCCGCCAGACCCGCACCTTCTTCGTGATGAAGGAAGTGACCGACGCAGCCCCGCTGCGCTTCTGAAATCCGCCCGAACGTGGCAGAATCCCCCTCGACAGGAGGTCGCCCATGCAAGCCCGTCTCAACTACGCCGCCGCCGCGCCCGAGGTCTACCGGGCCATGCTCGCCTTCGACGCCGCCCTCTCCGCCGGGGTGCTGGAGCCCGCCTTGCGCGAGCTGGTCAAGGTCCGCGCCTCGCAGATCAACGCCTGCGCCTTCTGCCTGGACATGCACACGCGAAAGGCGCTGGCCGAGGGCGAGGATCCGACCCGGCTTCATGTCCTCGCCGCGTGGCGCGAGTCGCCCCTCTTCTCGGCGCGCGAGCGCGCGGCGCTGGCCTGGACCGAGCAGTTGACCCGCGTCGCGGAAAGCGGCGCTTCGGACGCGGCCTTCGCCCCGGTCCGCGCCGCGTTCGACGACCGCGAGCTCGCCGAGCTCACGTTCCTGATCGGAGCGATCAACACCTGGAACCGCCTCAGCGTCGGCTTCGCGGTCCCCCATCCGGTCCGCCGCGAGGGCGCCGCTTCCTGACCCCGTCCGCCCATCTGCGAGGCGCCGGGCCGGTTTCGCTGCGCCGATCGCGCGCAGATCCGGTGTTTCCGCCCGTCCCGCCGGCTCATGCCGCGCCGCAGGGTGGTCGTCCGCGTCGCAAACAGGCTAGGCTTGTCGCAATCGGAACAGGATGGAGATGCGCGCGATGACCTTGCTGAACTCGGCCGAAGAGATCTCGGACATCGCCTTCGGGTTCATGGGGTCCAAGGCGCTGTTCGCCGCGCTGCATTACGGGGTGTTCACCCACCTCTCCGACGGCCCCCTCACCGCCGAGGCGCTGGGCGCGAAGTCCGGCCTGCCGCCTGAGCGCGCCCGCACCCTGCTGACCGCGGTGGCCTCGCTGAAGCTGGTCTCGGTGGAGGACGGCAAGTTCGCCAACGCCCCCGCCTCCGAGGCGTTCCTGGTCAACGGCGCCAAGCATGATTTCGGCGACTATCTGCGCCTGCAGGTGGACCGGCAGATGTATTCGCTGCTCGACCAGATCGAGCCGGCGCTGAACAACACCCTGACCGAGGCCGACACCGCCTCCTACGCCCAGTGGTTTTCGGATCCCGAGGAGGCGCGGCTTTATTCCGAAAGCCAGCACGCCGGCTCCCTCGGCCCGGCCCGCGGGTTGGCGAAGCGGGTGGATCTGTCCTCGGCGCGCAAACTGCTGGATGTGGGCGGGGGCACCGGCGCGTTCTCGATCACCCTCTGCGGCGCCTTCCCCGAGCTGACCGCGACGGTGGTGGATTTCCCCAATGTGGCGAAGCTCGGCCGCGACTATGTGGCGGCGGCCGGCCTGTCGGACCGGATCCGCTACGACGACGGCGACGCCCTCGAAAAGGGCTGGCCGCGCGGACAGGACGCGGTGCTGATGTCCTATCTGTTCTCCGGCGTCGCCGGCGACGCGCATGAGGGCCTGATCGCCGACGCCATGGCCGCGCTCGCCCCCGGCGGCGTGCTGATGATCCACGATTTCGTGGTGGAGGCGGGGCGCACCGGGCCGAAGCTCGCCGCGCTCTGGCAGCTTCAGCACACCGCCTTCACGCCCGAGGCCCGGTCGCTGGATGACGCATGGCTGGCCGAGGCGCTGACCGCGGCGGGGTTCGAGGACGTGACCGTCGGCCCGATGATCCCCGCCCTGACCATGCTCGCCACGGGCCGCAAACCCGCCTGACGTCCTCAGGCGGCGGGGGCCGGGAACCTCGCGGTCCAGTGCCGCGCGATCTCGGCCCGCGTGGTCACCCAGATCTCCGGATGTCCCGTCACCTCATCCAGAAACCGCTTCAGCGCCGCCGCCCGCCCCGGCCGCCCGACCAGCCGGCAATGCAGCCCCACGCTCATCATCTTCGGCGCGCCGGCGCGGCCCTCGTCCAGCAGCAGCTCCACCGAATTCGACAGGTATTCATGGAAATCCCGAGGCCCGCCCCAGCCTTGCGAGGAGATGAACCGCGCGTCATTCGCATCGAGCGTATAGGGCAGGATCAGTTGAGGCCCCGTCGGCGCGTGATGCCAATAGGGCAGATCATCCGCATAACTGTCGGCAGCATACAAGAACCCGCCCTCCGCCGCCACCAGGTCGACGGTATTCATCGAGCATCGCCCGGTATACCAGCCCAGAGGCCGGCTCCCCGTCACCGCTTCATGGATCCGGATCGCCTCATGCAGATGGGCGCGCTCGTCCTCGACGGAAAAATCCTTGTATTCGATCCAGCGCAGCCCGTGCGAGGCGATCTCCCACCTCGCCGCCTTCATGCCCGCCACCGCCTCGGGGTTGCGGGCCAGCGCCATCGCCACGCCGTAGACCGTCACCGGCAAGTCACGCTCCGAAAACAGCCGGTGCAGCCGCCAGAACCCGGCGCGCGCGCCGTAATCGTACATGCTCTCCATGTTCCAGTGCCGTTGCCCGGGCCAATTGGTGGCTTGCGTGACTTCCGAGAGGAACGCCTCCGACTGGTCATCCCCATGCAGCAGCGAGTATTCGGACCCTTCCTCGTAATTGATCACGAAATTCAACGCGAGCTTCGCCCCGCCCGGCCATTCCGGGTCCGGAGGCGTGGCGCCGTAGCCGATCAGGTCGCGCGGGTAGTCGGGGTCGAGCATGGGGGCCTCCGGGTTCGCTGCGCCGCGATCATGGCGCCGGGGGGCGGGGGAGGGAATGGGGAGAGATACCAAACGAAAAGCCCGCCGCAAGCGACGGGCTTCTATCGATTGACGATGAGGGAAGATGCCTTAACGACATCCGCGAACCCCAAAGCCTTGTGGAGACTGAGTGCCTCATTATAGGGTGCTTGTCAAGGAGTCCGCGAAGGGAAATTAGGTGAAATTCAGTTTTGTAGCGGGCCAAGTCTATGATCTTGAAGCAATTATCTCTGCACCGCGCTTTGCCACCTACCTCCGTGCCACGCACGAAAATCGGGATGCAGCGATGGAATTATACTGCTGGAATGCGGAGGTTTCAGCCGCGTTCTATGTGATGATCCAATTCTGCGAACTCTCAATCAGAAATGCGGCGGTGGAGGCTCTGGAACGCGAATTCGGTGAGAATTGGCATCTCAACAAAGGTTTTCGCTACACGCTGCCTATCTTGAGCGGTGGCAGAGGCTACCAGCCGCGCAACGATCTCGAGAAATGCGCTAGTCGGCTCCCCACCGCCGGGAAGGTTGTCGCCGAACTCAGCTTCGCATTCTGGCAATACCTATTCATCAAGGGGCAGGACGCGCGCCTTTGGCAGCCGCATTTCGATGACATCTTTCCGGGGCGCGATCATGCTCTGAACCTAGCCCAAGCGCGCGGGACGCTGCATCAGGATATTGAGAAGATACGAAAGTTTCGTAATCGGATCGCGCATCACGAGCCGATTTTCGCGCGCGACCTCGACGTAGATCGGGATCGACTGAGCAAGCTTGTTCATTGGCGCCGACCAGGCGCCGCTAAATGGCTGGCGGGAGTCGAGCGGGTATCCGCTCTGATGGCGGCACGTCCCTAAGCCTCGTCAAGGAGAGTCAAATTCCCGACTCTTCCACTCAGCATACGCCCGGTGCACGTCCGGTGCACGCATGTCACCCCCCTCCAAAACCCCGAAAGTGTTAACGCCAACCTGAACGACAAGCGGTGTGCTGCGGATCAATCCGCAGCCGCCTCGACCTCTGCCAGCCGCAGCAGGATCGCGCTCTCGGCCACCTGAGACCCCTCGGCGCAGAGCACGGCTTCGACCTCGCCGTCGCGGGGGGCGGTCAGGCGGTGCTCCATCTTCATCGCTTCCATCACGATCAGGGTCTGGCCCTCGGTCACCCGGTCGCCGGGGGCGGCGGAGACGAGTTTGATCAGGCCCGGCATCGGCGCGATCAGCGCGTCGCCGGTCCCCGCCGCCGCCGCGCCCGCAGCCGCGATCGGGTCGGGCCGCGTCCAGGTCGTGGCCTGCCCGTCGAGGATCACCGTCGCCCGTCCGTCATGCCGCACGAGCCGCACCGCCCGCGCCCCCGCGTCCTCGCCGAAGGTCGCCCGCAGCGTGCCGGGGGCGCCGGTCAGCACCAACGGAACCGCTCCCGAAACGCCGATCACCGCGAAGCGCCCGGGGCCGAGCACGTCGAGCGTGACCGTCGCCTTCCCCTCCGGTCCGTCGAGCGTCACCCGCCGCCGCTCCGGCGCCCAGAGCCGAAATCCGTCCGCCATTTCAAAGGGATCGGGCGTGGCGCCGGCCGGCGAAAGCCCCCGGTCGAGGCTGAGGGCCGCAATGGCGGCCAGCGGCGCGGCCTCCTCCGGGATCGGCAGGGGTTCGGTCAGCGCGTCGAGCTCGCGGTCCACAAGCCCGGTGTCCATCTCGCCGGCCACGAAGTCGGGATGGGCGCAGAGCCGGCGCAGGAAGGCGAGGTTCGTGACCAGCCCGGCGATCTCCGCGCCCTTGAGGGCGGCGATCAGCCGGGTCCGCGCCTCCTCCCGCGTCGCGCCATGGGCGATGATCTTGGCGATCATCGGGTCGTAATGGGGGGTGATCTCGTCGCCGGAGCGGACGCCGGAATCGATGCGCGCCGCGGCGTCGGGCAGGCGCAGATGCGCGAGCCGGCCGATCTGGGGGAGGAAGCCGCGGGCGGGGTCCTCGGCGTAGAGCCGCGCCTCCATCGCCGCGCCGTGGATGGAGAGGTCTTCCTGCGCGGCCGGGAGCGGCTCGCCGCTCGCCACCCGCAGCTGCCATTCGACGAGGTCGAGCCCGGTGATCATCTCGGTCACCGGATGCTCGACCTGCAGGCGCGTGTTCATTTCCATGAACCACACCCGATCCGCCCGCAGCCCGTCGGACGCATCCGCGATGAACTCCACCGTCCCCGCCCCGGAATAGCCTATGGCCTTGGCGGCACGCACCGCCGCGGCCCCGATCTCGGCGCGCATGTCGGGGGAGAGGCCGGGGGCCGGGGCCTCCTCGATGACCTTCTGGTGGCGGCGCTGCAGGGAGCAGTCGCGTTCGAACAGATGCACGGCGTTCCCGTGATCGTCGGCGAAGACCTGCACCTCCACATGCCGCGGGCGGGTCACGTATTTTTCGATGAGCACGGCGTCGTCGCCGAAGGCGGAGGCGGCTTCGCGCCGGGCCGATTGCAGCGCGTCCGAAAAATCCGAGGCGGCGTCGACGCGGCGCATGCCCTTGCCGCCGCCCCCGGCGCGGGCCTTGATCAGCACCGGCCAGCCGATTTCGGCGGCGCGCTCGGCCAGGAAGGCGGGATCCTGCTCCGCCCCGTGATAGCCGGGCACGACCGGCACGCCGGCCTGTTCCATCAAGGCCTTGGCGGCGTCCTTCAGCCCCATCGCCCGGATCGCGGCGGCGGGTGGGCCGATGAAGCGCAGGCCGGCCGCCGTCACCGCGTCGGCGAAGGCGGGGTTTTCGGAGAGGAAGCCGTATCCGGGGTGGATCGCCTGCGACCCCGTCGCCAGCGCGGCCTCGATGATCCGGTCGCCCTTGAGGTAGCTGTCGGCGACGCGGGCCGGACCGATGCGCACCGCCTCGTCGGCTTCGGCCACATGCAGGGCGGCGGCGTCGGCGTCGGAATGCACGGCGACCGTGGCCACCCCCATCCGGCGCGCGGTGCGGATCACCCGGACCGCGATCTCGCCGCGGTTGGCGATCAGGATTTTCGAGAACATGCCCGGCTCCTCCCCCTCGCGGCGGCCTTGGCGGGCGCCTGCGGGGAAAAGTATCGCCCGGCCGGGGCGGGGCGCGCAAGGCCGGGCGGGTGGCGAGACCGGGGCGGGGGGATCGGGATGCGCGCAGGACGCGGATCGGGCGGCCCCTGGCGCGCACGAAGACGATGCCGTTGGTCAGCGCCTCCAGGTCCGGGCGGGAGAAGGGGGCGTTGGAGATGTGAATGATCTGCGTCGCGCCCTTGGCGTTGATTGCGAAGAGGCCGAGGTCAGACCACGAGGGCGGCGCAGGATTTGAGGACGGCCTCGGCCTCGGCCGCCATCCGCTCCAGCAGCTCGGCGGCGGGGCGGATGTCGTGGAAGAGGCCGGTCGCCTCGCCGACGATGGGGTTGGCGAGCGTGGCGTCGCCGGAGGCGGCCGCGGCCCCCCAGCGCGGCCCCTCGACGGCGAGCTCGGCGCGCAGGCCCTCCGGGTCGGCATGCCAGCGATCGGTGAAGGCGTTGCCGATCACCCTTATGTCGAACCGTGCCGGCCAGTCGCGGCCCCGCGCGATGTCGACGGCCGAGGTGCGCAGCGTGTCGTCGCCCGATGCGGCCACGGCGGCGGCGCGCAGGCCGGGATGGGCGAGGCATTCCTCCGACGCCCAGAAGCGCGAGCCGACCACGGCGCCGTCCGCCCCCAGCGCCAATGCCGCCGCCAGCCCGCGCCCGTCGCCCACGCCGCCGGCGGCGCAGAGCAGGACCTCGGGCGCACGGGCGGCAAGGAGGTCGGCGACCTCCGGGACCAGGGTCATGGTGGCGCGGCGCGCGCCATGGCCGCCGGCCTCGGTCCCCTGGGCCACCACGATGCCGGCCCCGGCGTCGAGCGCCGCGCGGGCATCGTCCAGCGTTTGCACCTGGCAGATCAGCGGCACGCCGGCCGCATGGATCGCGGGGGCGAAGGGCGCGGGATCGCCGAAGGAGAGGAACACCGCCCGCGGCGAGCGGGCGAGCGCCGCATCCAGCAGTTCGGGCGCCTGCGCCAGCGACCAGGTGATGAAGCCGACGCCGACGCCCTCGTTCCCCGCCTCGGCGAATTCGCGCTCCAGCCAGGGCCCGTCGCCATAGCCGCCGCCGATCAGGCCGAGCCCTCCCGCCCGGCTCACCGCCGCCGCCAGACGCCCGCCGGCGGCGAGCGCCATCGGCGCGGAGATCACGGGATGGGTCAGACCGAGGCGTGCGGTCAGGCGGGTGGAGATCATGGAGGGGGCGGATCCTTTCGCCGGTCAGCAGCTCAACGGACCATGACCCGGACCGGGTCGCCGAACAGCTCGAAGGATTCGACGCCCGGGGTCAGCGCCTTGTAGATCACGCCGCGCGCCGGCGTGGGGCCGCCGCAGCTGCGGCTCTTGCGGGTCCCGACCGGCCCCGGCAGGAATTCGCCGAGGGTGACGACCGGCAGCCTGGTGTCGTCCCAAGCCGGCGGGGCCTCGCCGCAGCGGCCGCGCGCGCCGTGGATGACGGTCTGTTCGCCTACGGAAAGCTCCACCGATTTCCGGTAGGGGATCTCAGCCGCCGAAGCGGCCGAAGCGGCGAGGGAGGCGAGCAGGAATGAGGAGGCGAATGCGAGGCGGGAAAAAGGCATGGTCCGGCTCCGGCAACAGGGGGCGACCCAAGGCTAGGGGAGTGATCGCGCCGCCGTCAACCCGCGGACGGCCGGCGCCCGTCACATGCGGAAAAGGCCGAACTTCGTGTCCGGGATCGGCGCGTTCAGGGCCGCCGACAGCGACAGGGCCAGCGCGCGGCGGGTCTGGCGGGGGTCGATGACGCCGTCGTCCCAGAGCCTCGCCGACGCATAAAGCGGGTGGCCCTGCGCCTCGAACATGTCGATCACCGGGCGCTTGAACTTGGCCTCGGCCTCGGCCGACCAGGTCTCGCCCTTCCGCTCCATCCCCTCGCGCCGCACGGTGGCGAGCACGCCCGCCGCCTGCTCGCCCCCCATCACCGAGATCCGCGAGGTCGGCCAGGTCCACAGGAAGCGCGGCGAATAGGCCCGCCCGCACATCCCGTAATTCCCCGCGCCGAAGGATCCGCCGACGATCATCGTCACCTTCGGCACGGACGTCGTGGCGACCGCGGTGACCAGCTTGGCGCCATGGCGCGCGATGCCTTCGGCCTCGTATTTCCGCCCGACCATGAAGCCGGTGATGTTCTGCAGGAACACCAGCGGGATTTTCCGCTGGGAGCAGAGCTCGACGAAATGCGCGCCTTTCACGGCGCTCTCCGAAAACAGGATCCCGTTGTTGCCGACGATGCCGACCGGGATGCCCTCGATATGGGCGAAGCCGCAGACCAGCGACGTGCCGAACCGCGCCTTGAACTCGTCGAAGCGCGAGCCGTCGACGACCCGCGCGATCAGCTCGCGGATGTCATAGGGCCGGCGCAGGTCGGCGGGGACCACGTCGAGGATCTCTTCGGGGTCGTAGGCGGGGGGCTCGGGGGCCTGCATTTCGACGGTGAAGGGTTTGGGGCGGTTGAGGTTCGCGATCATCCGGCGGACGAGGGCCAGCGCGTGGGCGTCGTTCTCCGCCAGGTGGTCGGCGACGCCGGAGAGACGGGTATGTACGTCGCCGCCGCCCAGATCCTCGGCCGACACCACCTCTCCGGTCGCGGCCTTCACCAGCGGCGGGCCGGCGAGGAAGATCGTGCCCTGATCGCGCACGATCACGGTTTCGTCCGACATGGCAGGCATATAGGCCCCGCCCGCGGTGCACGAGCCCAGCACGGCGGCGATCTGGGGGATGCCGCGGGCCGACATGTTGGCCTGATTGTAGAAGATCCGCCCGAAATGCTCGCGATCCGGGAACACCTCGTCCTGCTGGGGCAGGTTGGCGCCGCCCGAGTCCACCAGGTAGACGCAGGGCAGGTCGTTCTCGGCCGCGATCTCCTGCGCGCGCAGGTGTTTTTTCACCGTCACAGGGTAGTAGGTGCCGCCCTTCACGGTGGCGTCGTTGCACACCACCATCACCTCGCGCCCCGCCACGCGGCCGACCCCGGTGATGATCCCGGCGCAGGGCGCGGCCCCGTCATACATGCCATGCGCCGCGGTCATCCCCGTTTCCAGGAACGGCGAGCCGGGGTCGAGCAACGCCGCCACCCGGTCGCGCGGCAGCATCTTGCCGCGGCTCTCGTGCCGGGCGCGCGCCACCTCACCGCCCCCCGCGGCGGCGAGCCCCGCCGCCTCCGCCACCTGGGCGATCGCCTCGAGATGGGCGGCGCGGTTGGCGCGGGCCTCGTCCGAGGCGGGGGAGAGCGCGGAGGCGAGCACGGTCATCAGGTCAGTCCAGTCCGGTCTGGCCGCGCAGCTGGATCGCGCGGCGGGCGAGGGTGCGCATCTCGCAATCGGCTTGCGCCACATTGCGGAAATCGGAGCGGCCCCAGAGCGCGTAGGCGTAGCCGCACTCGGCCTCGGCATAGGCCTCCCAGGAGCGCTGGGCCCGGCGCAGGGCGGCGGCGGAGGCGCCCTGGCGGTCGTCGCGGGCGTCGAGGGTGACGGCGGAGGCCAGCAGATCCGGCCACCATTCGTCCATCAGGCTGGTCCAGGCGGCGCCCTCGCGCACCAGGCAGGCGATTTCGGCCGCCTCCCGGATCTGGGTCACGGTCTTGTCGGCGGGGGGGGCGTCCAGCGGGGCCTCGGCGCAGGGCAGCGAGATCAGGCCGAGGCAGGCGGCTTCGGCCGCCGCGGTGCCCCTGGACAGGTGCGCTTCCACGCAGCCCTCGATGAAACGGCTGTCGTCGATGGAATCGGCCCGGGCGGGGGCGGCGATCGGCAGGGCCGCAAGGATCGCCGCCAGCGTGGCCAGCATCAGGCCGGCGAGCGCGGGCGGCGCGAGCCGGGTCATGGGCTCTGCGATGGCGCGAGTCAGGGGGCGGACCGTCGGCGCGTCCCGGTCGTATCGGGCGGAATGTCGTTGGACGAAGGACATGACGGCTCCTTTGTGACGTGGCGCGGGCGGGGCGCCAAGGGGCGCGATGGCGGGGGACGCGTCCCCGGCTCGCCGAAACGCCGCCGAAGGATGAAGGCGCGGGGCGGCGCGGGTCGGGCGGCGGGAAGGCGCGAACATGGCGGGCGGTTGGCGGCGGTTCATCGTGCGGCCAGACGTTCGCGCAAGCGCAGGGCGCGTTCGGCGGTCAGGCGCAGCTGGCAGTCGGCTCCGAGGATCTGGCGGATCGTGCCGCCGCCGCCCAGGGCGTAGTCGTAGCGGCATTCGGCATCGCGGAAGGCGAGCCAGGCCCGCTGGGCCTCGAGCAGCGCCGCCGCCGCACCCGGCAACCCGGACTCGCCTGCGCCATCGGCGTCGAGCTTCAGGGCCTGGGCGCGCAGCGGCTTCCACCAGAGGTTCAGCAGCCCGTCCCAGGCGTCGCGCTCGGCCTCGGCGCAGCGCATCATGCCGACGGTGGTCTGGTTCTCCGGCAGGTCCCCGCAGGCGCCGGCCTCGCGCCCGATGCAGGCGCGGGCGCCGGCCCCGCCCGGATCGCCCCCGGCCGCGGTCGCGGCGTCGAGGCAATCGAGGATCGCGGCCTGGATCGGATCCGGGCCAGGGGGCGGGGCGATCTCGGCCGAGGCGGGGGCGACGAGCAGCGCGGCGGCGAGCCAGGCGGCAGCGCGCCGCGTCGTCGCGCAGGCGGGGCGGGGCCGGCAAGGGCGCGACACAGGCATCAAAGGGTCCGGACCAGCGGGCAGGCGAAAGCGCGCGGGGCAGATTGGCCCGGGCCGCCTCGCCGCGCAACCGTGCGGCGCGGGTGCGCCCGCCGAGGCCTCGGGCGCGTCGCCGCCGTCATCGGAGGCGCGCTTACGATTCGCGCCGGTCCCAGCCGACAGGAACCCGCCCTCAGGCCGTCGCCTTCATCAGCTCCCGCCCGCACAGCATCCGCCGGATTTCGGAGGTGCCGGCCCCGATCTCCATCAGCTTTGCGTCGCGGAAGAATCGGCTCACCGGGCTGTCGGCGAGATAGCCCGCCCCCCCGAACGCCTGCACAGCCTGAACCGCCTGCTGCATCGCCACCTCGGAGCAGTAAAGCACGCAGGCCGCCGCATCCTGGCGGGTCACCTGGCCCCGGTCGCAGGACCGGGCGACGGCGTAGAGATAGGCGCGCGCCGTGTTCAGGGCCGTATACATATCGGCGATCTTGGCCTGCATCAGCTGGAAATCGCCGATCTTCCGCCCGAACTGCCGGCGTTCGTGCATGTAGGGCATGACCTCGTCCAGCATGGCATGGATCAGGCCGGTGCCGATGCCCGACAGCACCACCCGCTCGTAGTCCAGGCCTGACATCAGCACATTGACGCCTTTGCCCTCTTCTTTCAGCACCTGCTCGAAGGGGATCTCGCAATCCTCGAAGATCAGCTCGCCGGTGTTGGATCCACGCATGCCGAGCTTGTCGAAATGCGGGCCGGTGGAGAAGCCGACCATGTCCTTCTCGATCAGGAAGGCGGTCATGCCGCGCGGTCCGGCCTCGGGGTCGGTCTTGGCGTAGACCACCAGCACGTCGGCGTCGGGGCCGTTGGTGATCCAGTATTTCGACCCGTTCAGCACGTAGCGGTCGTTCCGCTTCTCCGCCCGCAGCTTCATCGAGCCGACCACGTCCGACCCCGCCCCCGATTCGGACATGGCGAGCGCGCCGACATGCGCGCCGGAAACCAGCTTGGGCAGGTATTTCGCCCGCTGCTCGGCCGTGCCGTTCAGGCGGATCTGGTTGACGCAGAGATTCGAATGCGCCCCGTAGCTGAGCGAGACCGAGGCGGAGGCCCGCGCCACCTCCTCCACCGCGACCGCATGGGCGAGGTAGCCCATGCCGAGGCCGCCATATTCCTCCTCGACGGTGATTCCCAGCAGGCCGAGATCGCCCATCTCCTTCCACAGATGTGCCGGGAACGCGTTGGTGCGGTCGATCTCGCCGGCGAGGGGCTTCACCCGTTCCTGCGCCCAGCGATGGGCGGTGTCGCGGATGGCGTCGATGTCCTCGCCCAGGGCGTGGTCGAGCGTGGCGTGGAACATGGCGCGTTCTCCCGGTCGGTTCGCGGCGCGGCCGTCCCGTTTTCGGAGGGGCCGCGGGCAATTGGTAGCCGATCGGGCGGAGGGCGCAAGCGCGCGGCGGCGCGAATCGGCAGGCGGAGGGTGGGCCGCCCTCCCCCCCGAAATGCGGAAACCCCGGACCGAGGTCCGGGGTTTCGCGGGTCTGACGACCGGCGCGCGAAGCGCCGCCCCCCGGGATATGGTCTCCTGATCAGATGTCCGAGCGCAGCAGGATGATCTCCACACGGCGGTTGCGCGGCGTGCTCGGATTCTCGGCGTCCGCGGGGTCGCGGTCGGCCTTGCCGACGACCCGGGACACCCGCTCCGGCGTCAGTCCGGCCTCGACCAGCGCCCGGCGGGCGGTGAGGGCGCGGTCGGTCGACAGCTCCCAGTTGGTGTAGTCGCCGCCCTTGAAGCCCTGCGAGTCGGTGTGGCCGTCGATGGCGACCTTGTTGGTGACCAGCGTGGCGACCTGGCCGACCATCTTGAGCAGCGCCCGCATCTGGACGGTCGGACGGGCCGACCCCGGCTCGAACAGCGGCCGATCCTCGGTGTCGAACAGCTCGATCACGAGGCCTTCGTCGGTGACCTTGGTGCGGATGTGCTGCAGCAGGGCGTTGGCCTGTTCGGATTCGCCGGACATGCCGCGGAACATGTTTTCCAGCGCGGTCATCGCTTCGGCCACGCCTTCATCGGCGCTCGCATCCGGCGCCGCGCCGGTCTCGCCCCGGGCCTGGTCGTTGCGGGTCGGGGTGCTCTTCGAAGCGCCGGTGCCGTTCTGCGCCATGGTGTCCTCGGACATCATGGAATCGCCGCCGAAGGCGCCGGTGCCGCCGCCCGAAAGGCGCGCGATCGGCACTTTCGGGTCGAAATATTCGGCGAGCCCGGCCTTCTGCTCCTCGGAGGTGGCGTTGAGCAGCCACATCAGCAGAAAGAAGGCCATCATCGCGGTCACGAAGTCCGCATAGGCTACTTTCCAGGCGCCGCCATGATGTCCTTCGCCGCCCGAGACCTTCTTGCGCTTGATAATAGTGATGTTGCCGGAAGCCATGATTTCGTCCTCGCTGCAGCCATTCGCCAGACCCGACGTCGTTTTGGCCGATCCCGGCTTGCAGCGGACTTTCGGAACTAGGTTGCCCGGAAGTTTCAGGGTTTCCAGGAAGTTGACGCGGCCGGACTTCGGCGCCCGGCCGCGCGCGCATGGCCGCGTCCGCCGCCGGTAGGCCGCGGCCGGCGGGGGGCGCCCGGATAGGAAATGCGCCTCGCGTCGCTACGGATCCGCCGCCGTTCACCCGTTTCTAACGAATGCAGACGAGTTTCCGCCTCGAGAGAACGAGGGCGCGATGGGCGCAACAGGAGACGGGCCGAATGGACCTCGCCGCGGGCAGCGCGATTCGCCGCAAGGTGGCCGGCAACCGGGTCGGCCGCGCGCCGATTCCGGGGATCGAGGAGATCGGCGAAAACTTCGCCACGCTGCTCGACGAACGGCTGCGCGGACTGATGCGGACCTTGACCTCCGCCATCGTCATCGACTGCGAAGTGCGGAAGCTGTCGGCGGTGCTGGAGGAGATCCCGGTGCCGGCGATGATCGCGGTCATCGGCGTCCGCGGGTCTCAGAACTCGGCGCTGATGAACATGGGCATGGATCTGCTGTTCCATGTCGTCGACCTGCGCATGGGCGGCGACCCGGAGGCCGCGCCGGGGCCGATCGCGCGTTCGGTCACCCCGATCGACTGCGCGCTTTGCGAAGAATTCATCCGGCTGGTGCTGGAGGCGTTCGAGGCGGCGATCCGTATCCATCTCGGGCCGGGCATCCGTTCGGCGATGAAGCTCGATCACTTCGAGCAGCACGTCACCATGGTCCGCATCGCGCCGGAGCATTCGGACGTGTTGGTCCTGAAGCTGAGCCTCGACATGGGCGAGGCGGCGCGCAGCGGCGAGTTCGACTTCGTGCTGCCGCTGTCGGTGCTCGACTCCTACCGCGCCTCGGCGCCGGGAACCTCGCATGGCGTCGCCACGGGCGCGCGGGCGCGGTCCGACATCTGGTCGCGGCACATGGCCAAGTCGGCGAACGACGCGCCGGTGCGGCTGCGCGCGATCCTGCATCGCCAGAAGCTGAGCGTGGCGGAGCTTCAGGACCTCGAGGTCGGGGCGTTGCTGCCGCTGCCGCGAGAAGCCCGGGAATCGGCGGAACTGGTGATCGAGGGCCCCTCGGGCGGAGCGTTCGCGGTGGGCCGCATCGGCGCGGTCGACGGGAGCAAGGCGGTGAAACTGTCGGAAGCGCCCGATCGGACGCTGCTGGCCGACCTCAAGCGGATGCTGGCGGCCAAGGATGCCAAGGGATGAGCCGCGCGGGCGCGCGGCCGGACTTCGGGCCTTCGGCCCGAGGACGTGACTGGAGCCGGGGAAGGAGCGGGCGATGAGCAACAGCAACGACGCGGAGACGACGCCGGAGGGCGAGCCGGTCGAGGTCGCGGAGGCGACGGAGGATCCCGGTTTGGCGGAGGCCGGGACGCTCGCGGCCGCCGAGGCGGGCGAAACGGACGCGGCCGTCGCGGAGGCCGTCGCCGAGCCCCCGTCCGTGGCGGCGCTCGCCGCTTCCGACGTCGCGGCCGGCCCCTTCAAGCTGCACCGCCGCGCGCGGCTGGAGGAGACCGAGGCGCTGCTCGCCTGGCTGCTCGCCGCGCCCGCCGCCGCCCCGATGGAATTCGACGCCTCCGAAGTCGACAACGTCTCGACCCCCTATGTCCTGGCCATCGTCGGCGCGGCGCGCGCCCGGGCCGAGGCGGGAAGCCCGGCCGCCGTGCGCAGCCCCTCCCCGGCCTTCGTGGACGCTTTCTCGGACCTCGGCCTGTTCGGGGACCTCATGAAGATGGAGATCCGCCCATGAGCCGTATTCTCGCCGTGGATGACACGCGGTCGCTGCTCCAGATGCTGAAGGCCTGCCTCGAGCGCGGGGGGCACGAGGTGTTCACCGCCAAGGACGGGGTGGAGGCGTTGGAGAAGCTGCGCGAACACCAGCCCGATCTGGTGATCACCGACCTCAACATGCCGCGCATGAACGGTCTGGAATTCATCGCCGCCGCGCGGGGCGAGCCCTCGGGCCGGGCCCTGCCGATCCTGCTGCTGACCACCGAGACCGCGCAGGAGCTCAAGGACCGCGCGCGGGAGGTGAAGGCCACCGGGTGGCTGACCAAGCCCTTCGATCCCGACCAGATTCTGGGCCTTGTGGCCCGGCTCGCCTGACGCTTCCGCAATCGAAGGACGGACATCGCAGATGGACGACGAAAACGAAGACTATCTCGCCCTGTTCTTCACGGAATGCGGAGAGCTGCTGTCCGACCTGCAGGAGCAGCTCGACCGGCTGATGGACGGGGAACGCGATCCGGAACTGGTCAATGCCGCGTTCCGCGCGGTTCATTCGGTCAAGGGCGGCGCCGCGGCGTTCGGCTTCGACCATCTCATCGGCTTCGCCCATGTGTTCGAGACGGTGATGGACGGGCTGCGCTCGGGGCGTCTGGCGCTGGGCCCGGACATCGTCAACCTGCTGATGCGGGCGGGCGACGTCATGGAATCGCTGATCGAGCAGGCCCGCGACGGCGGCGATGTCGACGCCGGTCATGTCGCGCGCGTGCGCCAGGAGCTGGAGGAGCAGATCGGCCGATCCTCGGCCGACGAGGCGCCTGACCTCGCGCCCCCGGCGCCGCCGAAAGCCGCGCCGGCGGCGGCGCCGGTCGTCGTCGAAGCCGAGCCGGGCGAGCCCCGGGAAGTGTTCGTCACGCTGATCCCGAGCGAGGATTTCATCCATGGCGGCCATGATCCGCTTCGGGTGATCCGGGCGGCGCGCGAGCTCGACCTCGTGGCGGCCGAGCCGGTGGGCGACCTGCCGCCTCTGGCGGACCTGACGCCCGAGGGCTGTCCGATCGGCTGGCGCATGCGCTTCGAAACCGATCGCCCGCCCTCGGCCTTCATCGACTTCTTCTCGGTCTACGACCATATCGCGAAGGTGTTGATCGAGGACGCCGACTGGGCCGAACCTGCGCCGGCCGGCGCGGCTTTCGAAGTCATCCCGGCCGCCCGTCCCGCCCCTGCGGCGCCCGACAAGCCGGCGGCCGCGGAAGCCGCGGCGCCCGAAGCCGGCGGCGGCGCGGCCGCCGCCGGCAAGGACCGGCCCGCCGCCTCCAAGACGCTTCGGGTGGAGCTGCCGCGCATCGACCGGCTGGTGAACCTGGTCGGCGAGATCGTCATCACCCAGGCGGTGCTGGCGCAGAAGCTGTCCGAATCCGACGCGGCCACCGCGCTGGAGGTCGGCCATTCGGTCGAGGCGATGTCACGACAGACCCGGGAGCTTCAGGAAAGCGTGATGGCGATCCGCGCGCAGCCGGTGAAGGCGGTGTTCTCCCGCATGCCCCGCGTGGTCCGCGACCTGGCCGAGAAGCTGGGCAAGGAGGCGCGGCTGGTCCTGGCCGGCGAGCATACCGAGGTCGACACCACGGTGATCGAGGAACTGGCCGAACCGCTGACCCACATGCTGCGCAACTCCATGGACCATGGTCTGGAGCTGCCGGACGAGCGGGTTTCGGTCGGCAAGCCGCGGACCGGCACCATCAAGCTGATGGCTGAACATCGCGGCGAGCGGGTGATCATCATCCTCGAGGACGACGGCCGCGGCATCAACCGCGAACGGGTGGTGGAGAAGGCCATCGAAAACGGCCTGATCGGCGCCGAGGACAACCTGCCGGCGGAGGAGATCGACCAGCTGATCTTCCATCCCGGCTTCTCCACCGCGAAGGAGATCAGCTCGGTCTCCGGCCGCGGCGTCGGCATGGACGTGGTGAAGAAGAAGATCCAGGCGCTGGGCGGACGCATCCATCTGCGCTCGGATCCCGGCAAGGGCACGCGCTTCCAGATCACCCTGCCGCTGACGCTGGCCGTGCTCGACGGCATGACCATCTGCGTGGGCGACGAACGTTTCATCCTGCCGCTCAGCTCGGTGGTCGAGGCGCTGCGCATCGACGGCGAGCGGGTCGAGGTGCTGCCCGACCGCTCCCAGGTCCTCGCCCGCCGTGGCCAGTATCTGCGCCTGATCTCGCTGCGCAACGCGCTGGGCATCGATCTCGGCGACAAGCGCGAGGAGATGGCGATCGTGGTCGACACCGAGACCAACGGCCATGTCGCCCTGCTGGTCGACGAGCTGATCGGCCAGCGTCAGGTCGTGCTGAAGAGCCTCGAGGCCAACTTCAAGCGGGTCGACGGCGTATCGGGCGCCACGATCCTGGGTGACGGGCGGGTCGCTCTGATCCTCGACATCCCGTCCCTCGTTTCCATGGGCGGCTCCGCGCTCGCCCCGATGCAGGAGATGTTCCATTGACCGAAGCCGCGATCCAGACCGAACCGACGCCTGCGGGCGTCCTTCCCGGCGACCAAGAGCCTGCAGGGGCGGCGCGCTACAAACAGTACGTGACCTTCCTGGTGGGCGACCGCGCCTACGGCGTCGACATCGTGCTGGTGCGCGAGATCAAGCAGTGGACCCCGACCACGGCCCTGCCCAATCAGCCGCACTACATGCGCGGCGTGCTGAACCTGCGCGGCACCATCGTGCCGGTGCACGACCTGCGCGCCCGCTTCGGCGGCAACCTGACCGAAGCGACCGAGACCCATGTGGTCGTCATCGTGTGGATCGGGGAGCAGACCGTCGGGGTGCTGGTCGACGCGGTCTCGGACATCATCACCGTCAGCTCCGACGATATCCGGCCGGTGCCGCCTTCGGAGGCCGATCTCGACCAGTCGGCCATCGGCGGGCTGGTGAACGCGGAATCGGGCATGGTGGCGCTGCTCGAACTCAAGGTGCTTTTCGGCGGGGTGGCGATGGGCGTCGCCTGACCGCGCGCCTCGCCTTCCCCGCCCCCCAACCGGTCCCGGCACGGCCGCGCCCTCATGGCGCGCCCGAATCGCTGCGACGAACGGAGACGAGCATGAACAAACCCTCTCCTGCCTTCGCCCGGACCCGCGGTCTCGGCATCGGGCCGCGGCTGACCCTGGCGGCCGGCGGCGTGGCGCTGCTGACCGGTCTGGCGGTGGGTGCGGCGAGCTACATGCTCGAGGCCGCCGCCTTGCGACATGACGCGGAAGCCCGGCTCGACGGCCTGAACCGGGGCGCGCGCGCGCAGATCGAGGTCCTGCTCGACGACGTCGGCAAGGACATGCGGCTGCTCGACGGGGCGGCGCTCGGCACCGACGACTTCCTCGAATTCAGCAGCAGCTGGGACGCGGCGACGATCCCCGCGCTCTACATCGACAAGAATCCGCATCCGCTGGGCAAGCGCCAGGATCTGGTCGACGCCGGCGACGGGTCGGACTGGTCGGAGGCCCATGCACGCCACCACGCCACCTATCGTTCGTTCCAGGAGCAACGGGGATATTACGACCTGTTCCTGATCAACCCCGAGGGCGACATCGTCTACACGGTGGCCAAGGAGGCGGATTTCGGCGCCAATCTGAAGACCGGCCCCTATGCCGACTCAGGCCTCGCGGAGGTGTTTCGCAAGGCCGCCGCGCTCCCGCAGGGCCAGGTGGTCTTCGCGGATTACCAAAGCTATGCGCCTTCGTCCGGGGCTCCGGCGGCCTTCGCCGCCGCGCCGATGTTCGACGCCGCGGGCGGGCGCATCGGCGTGCTGGCGGTGCAGCTCGGAGCGGACCGGCTGGTCGCGATCCTCGACAACGTCGCGAAGGGCGCCGGGGTGGAGGCCTTCCTGATCGGATCCGACGGGATCCTGCGCAGCGAGCTCGCCTCCACCCCCGGCGACGACGTGCTGAGCACCCGCTACGAGCCGCCCGCGGCCGCGCCGGGAGAGGCGGTCGCCCGGGGGGCGGGCGTCGACGGCGCGCCAGCCTACATCGCCGTGCAGCGCATCCAGCGCCCCGGCCTCGACTGGCGGCTGATCGCCCAGGAGAAGACCTCGATCATCGCCGCGCGGCTTCGCGAGGCGGCCTTCGCCATGCTGACCGCGCTGCTGCCGGCGCTGGCGCTGGCCGGGGCGCTGGGATGGCTGGTGGCGCGCAGCTTCGCGCGGCCGGTGCGCCGCATGTCCGAAGCGGTCGGCGAGCTGCTCTCCGGCGTCCGCGAGGACGTGCCGGGCGTCGAACGGGGCGACGAGCTGGGCGACCTCGCCCGGTCGCTCAATCAGATCCACGAGAAATCGTTGCAGTCCAAGCGCATCGCCACCGCGCTGACCGCGTCGCCGGATATGGTGATGATCATCGACAGCGACATGCGGGTGGTGTTCGTCAACAAGGCGATGGAGGACGGCTTCCGTCCGCTGGCGAGCGAGATCGCCGGCAGCCAGGCGGGCCTGGTCGGCCTGCCGACCACGGCCTTCCACCGCGATCCCAAGGTGTTCCTCGACCCCGATCGTCGCGGTGCGCCGCTGATCGAGATCGGCGACAAGCAGTTCGGACTGTCGGTCACCGAAATGCGCGACGATCACGGCGCCGTCATCGGCCGGGCGGTGACCTGGCGCGACCGCTCGACGCCGATGCAATCGGAGTCGGAGGTCAACGCGGTGCTGGACGCCACGGTCAACGGGGACTTCTCGCAGCGGCTCGACGGCTCGGCGGGCGACCGGTTCACGCAGCACGTGTCCAAGTCGATCAACCGCATGGGCGAAGTCGCCGGCGGCTTCTTCGCCGATCTGGAGAAGATGGTCGACGCGCTCGCCACCGGCAAGCTGTCGTTCCGGATGACCGAGACCCATTCCGGCCGTTTCGGTCAGGCGGCGGGCAATCTCAACCGCGCCGTGACCCGGCTGGCGGAGACCATCGCCGATATCGACAAGGCGGCCCACGGCATGAGCGGCGGCGCCGACGCGATCTCGGAAGAGGCCGGGCAGCTCTCGGCCCGGACCGAATCCCAAGCCTCGTCGCTGGAGGAGACCGCTGCGACGATGGAGCAGATGGCGGCCAACGTGAAGACCACCGCCGAGAACGCGCTGAGCGCGGAGAGCCTGGCCCGCGACGCGGCCAAACGCGCCCAGTCGGGTCGCACGGTGATGTCCGACGCGGTGTCGGCGATGTCGCGGATCGAGGAGAGCTCCACCAAGATCTCCGACATCATCTCGGTGATCGACGCGATCGCGTTCCAGACCAACCTTCTGGCGCTGAACGCGGCGGTGGAGGCGGCGCGCGCCGGGGAGGCGGGCAAGGGCTTCGCGGTGGTGGCGGCCGAGGTGCGCACGCTGGCGCAGCGATCGAGCCAGGCGGCCAAGGACATCTCGGGTCTGATCCAGACCTCGTCCGGCCATGTGGTCGAGGGCGTGCGGCTGGTGCAGGGCACCGGCAAGGCGCTGGAGGACATCGCCGATGGCATCGCCAAGACTGCGACGACCATCGAGGATATTTCGGCGGCGGTGCGGGAGCAGAGCGCGGGCGTGCAGGAGACCAGCCAGGCGGTCAGCCATATGGACGAGGCGACGCAGCGCAACTCGGCGATGGCCGAGCAGAGCGCGGCGGCGGCGCGCCGGCTGCAGAACGAGGCGCGCTGGCTGATCGAACGGGTGGCCTTCTTCGACACCGGGCTGAACCCGGCGAGCCGCAAGACGCCGTCCGCGGCGACGGCGAAACCCTCCGCCCCGGCGGCGCAGGGCGCAGCCAAGCCCATCGCGAAACCCGAGGCTAGGCTTGGTTCGGCCGTGGCCCGGCCGGCCGCCCGACCCGTCCCGGCGGCCCGGCCCGCTTCCGCCGCGCGCCCCGCCCCGACCGCTCGCCCTGCGTCGACCGCGCCCAAGGCCCCGCCTGCGACGACCGCGGCCCCGGTTTCGGCCCCGCGCAGCGCCGCGGCGTCCAAACCGCAACCTGAGGCGCGCGCC
>NZ_JBSRTQ010000042.1:0-29586 GCF_055129145.1 Albimonas sp.
CCGCGCCCAGCGTCACCACCACGCCGCGCGCGCCCCGCGCCCGCAGCGCGCGCGCCGCGGCGGCGGCCTCCTCGACCGTTCCGGCCGAGGGGAGGCCGGCGAGCATCGCCGCCTCGGTCTGGTTCGGGGTGATCCAGTCGCAGAGCGCCAGCAGGTCGTCGGGCAGGGCCGCGGCCGGGGCCGGCGCGGGGTTGAGAATGGCGAGCGCCCCGGCGTCGCGCGCCAGCTCCAGCCCGCGACGCGCGGCGGCGAGCGGTTGTTCGAGCTGGGTCAGGAACGCGCCGGCCCCGGCGAAGGCGCCGTCGGCGGCGGCGGCCTCGACCGCCTCCGCCGTCAGTTCACCGGCCGCGCCGGGATGCACCGCGATGGCGTTCTCGCCCGATCCGGTCTGCACGAACACCACCGCCGCCCCGGTGGGCTGGGTGTCGGAGACCGAGGCGTAGGCCGTCACCCCGTTCGCCGTCCAGGTGGCCCGCGCCATCTCCGCCCCGGGATCGCGGCCGATGCGGGTGATCAGCCGCGCCTCCGCCCCCAGCCGCGCCGCGCCGACCGCCTGGTTCGAGCCCTTGCCGCCGGGGCGCAAGGCGAACCCCTCGGCCAGCAGGGTCTCGCCGGGGCGGGGCAGGCGGGGGGCGCGGCAGATCGCGTCCATGGCGAAGATGCCGAGCACGGTGACGACCCCCCTCGAGGGGGTTTCGGCGGGGTCGTTCGCAGGGCCTTCGGTCGGGGCGGTCATGCGATCTCCTCCTCGGCGGGCGACCATCCGTCGCCGTCGCGCGCCAGCAGCGGGGTGCGGAACACGCCGGTCACGGCCTCGGGCGGGACGGCATGGGCGCCGCCGATCCGCGCCCGCCACCGCTCCGTCTGCAGCATGGCGCAACCGACCGCCACCGGGGTCACGCCGACCTGCCCCAGCAGGGACAGTCCCGCGGACATCGAGGTCCCGGTGGAGATCACGTCGTCGATCAGCGCCACCCGCCCGCCCTCGACCAGCGGCAGCAGGCGGGGGTCGAGATAGAGCCGCCTGGCCGCATCGGGAGAGGTGATCGACGTGAGCGGGACCGACAGCCGGTCATCGTACCAGAATTTCCGCGAGGTCCCGAAGGGCGCGTAGCGGGCGTGGCCCAACCGCTCCGCCACCGCGCGGGCGAGCGGCAGGCCCAGCGTCGGCAGGCCCGCGATGATGTCGGGGGCGTAGGGGCGGATCAGCTCGGCCAGCGCATCGGCCAGCGCCGCCTCCACCGAAAAACTCGCCTGGTTGAGGATCAGCGAGGCGATGGCGTGGTCGGTCCCCATCAACGGCCGGATCGGCAGATGCAGGACGCGGCCGTCGGGCAGGCGGGCGGGATAACGCTCGGACCACGGCGCGGGGGCGGCGGCCTCGGCGGGCTCGATCGCCTGCCAGAACTCGTGGGGGTGAAGGGGGGCCGGTGCGGTGCGCGTCTCGGTCATCCTCGGGGCTCCTTCTCAAGCGGCCAGGCTGGGTCTAGCATCGGGCGCATGGACCAGCCACTCCCCCGGCCGCGCTCGACCTCGTCGCGCTTCGCCGCGACCTGCACGCCCATCCCGAACTGGGATTCGAGGCGCATCGCACCGTCGCCATCGTGGCGGAGCGGCTGCGCGCCCTCGGCCTCGAGGTGACGGAGGGGCTCGCGGGGACCGGCGTCCTGCGCACGCCGGGCGGCGACCGGGCGGTGGGGCTGCGCGCGGACATGGACGCGCCGGCGATGACCGAGGCGGTGGGGAGCGACGCACGGCCCTGGGCCTCCGCCGCGCCGGGGCGGAGGCGCGCCTGCGGGCATGACGGGCGCCCGGTCATGCTGCGCGGCGCCGCCGAGGCGCTGGCGGCCTCTCCGCCGCCGGGCGTCGTGCATTTCATCTTCCTGCCCGCCGAAGAGGGCCGCGGCGACGCCAGGCGCATGGTCGAAGAGGGGCTCTTCGAGCGCTTCCCCTGCGACATGGCGTTTGGGTTGCGCAACATGCCCTGCCTCGCGCCCGTCGAGATGGCGGTGGTCGAGGGGCCGCAGCTCGCGTCGTCGGATTCGTGGCTCTGCCCGTTCGGGAGCGTCGGCGCCCATGGCGCGAAACCGCATCCGGGGCGCGATCCGATCACCGCGACGGGGCGTTTCTTTCCGCGCTGCAGAACGTTCCGGGGCGGGTGGTGGACCCGCTGCAGCCCTCCGTCGTCTCGGCCTGCTCGGTGCGGGCGGGGGATCGGGCGGCGCTGAACGTGATCCCGGATGTGGTGGAGATCGGCGGCGCCGCGCGGGCCTGCGCGCACGAGGTCCGCGATCAGCTGGAGCGGGAGATCGGCCGGCGCGCCCGCGGCGTGGCGGAGATGTTCGGGATCGAGGCCGACTGCCGCTTCATCCGCCGCATCCCGCCGGTGGTGAACGCCCCCGACGCGACCGAGGTGGCGCTGGCCGCCGCGCGGGGCGTCTGCGCGGACGGGGAGCGGACCGCCCTCCCGCCCTCCCCCGCCGGCGACGATAACGCCTTCTTCGTGGGCGAGGCGCCGGGGGCCTATGTCTGGCTTGGAAATGGCCCGGCGGCGGACGGCGCCCCGCATCACAACGCCGCCTACGATTTCTGCGCCGCGGCCATCCCCGCCGGCGTCGCCTTCTGGGCCGAAGCGGCGCGCAGGAGGCTTGCCTAAGCGCCTCGCCCCGAGAGCCCGTCCTCCAGCGCCGAGGATGCCCACATCCGCGGCGCGCACCTCTTCGGTCGCCATGTCGGCGACGGTTCCGCCCGCGATCAGCAGGTCGAAGGGGGCGTCGCCACGGGCGACGGCGACGGCGCGGTCGCGCAGCTCGCCTCGTTCAGGTCATCAGGCCCGGTCATCCGTCATTCCCCAGCGCGGCGAGGCAGAGCGTCTTGACCGCGGCGGCGTCGAGGCCCGCGGCGATCTCGGCGTTAGGGGCTTCGGGGCGGCGGAGCTCCACCACCGTGCGGCCGCGGATATGCAGGCCGGTCAGTTCCGCTTCCAGCCGCACCGGGACCAGGTCGAAGGGGGCCGGGCGCAGATGGGCCGCGGCGACGACGGGGTCATAGAGGGCCATGGTCGCCCGCTCCCGCTCCCGCGCGATGTCGAGACCGCCGCCGAGCAGGCCGGCGAGCAGCGCCGCGTGGGGGGAGGCGGAGGCGCGCAGCGCGGTCACATCGTCCTCCCCGACCTGCACCCGGCGACAGGCGTCGAGGTCGATCATGCGAAGGGGGGCGCCGCGAGCGAGGAGGATGACCAGCGCCTCGGGGGCGGCCAGCGCGTTGAACTCGGCCGACGCGGCGTGGTTGCCCGACGTGACCCCCCATCCGGGTGATTTTTTGGAGGCGGGTCAGCAGGTCGGGTCAGCGCCAGCGCGGCGAGGTTGGTCAGCGGCCCGAGCGCGAGGATTTCCGCCCCTTCCCGTCCCTCCAGCCAGCGGGCGAGCGCGCCGATGGCGTCGGGCCGCACGCTATCCGGCGCCTCAGGCAGGGTCAGCCCGCGCGAGCGGATGCCGGTGTGGCCGAGGATGCGCTCGGCGGTCTCGGCCCCGCCCAGCACGGCGCGGTCGGCGCCGGCATGGATCGGGAAGCGCCAGCCGAAGACCGCGGCGGCGGCCGAGGCGTCGGCGCGGACGCGGGGCAGGGGGACCACGCCGAATCTCAGGGAAATGCCGTCGATCTCCGCGTGCCGGCCCAGCAGACGCAGCGCGAAAAAGTCGTCGGCGCTCATGTCGGTGTCGACCCAGACCCCCATCACGCGGCCCTCGACAGCCGCACGGCGCGCGCGGGCGGCAGGTCGAAGGCGACCTCGGATCCGGGCGCGCGCGGCGGCGCCGAGGCCGGGATTTCCACCTTCGCCACGCCAAGCGGGGTATCCAGCGCATATTCCCGATGCGCGCCGGCGAAGGCGGCGCCGCGGATCACGCCCGAACAGGGGCCGGATCCGAGCGTCACCCAGCCGGGGCGCCAAGCGAGGGCCGCCCGCTGCTCCTGGCCGCCTGAAAGCGCGGCGGGGGCGCGGGCGGCGACCTTGGCCGCAAGGTCGGGCTCGCGGCGAAGGCGCAGGCCGAAGGCCACGTTCTCGAACACGGTCAGATGGGCAAAGAGCGCGTAGGACTGGAACACCCGCCCGACTTCGCGGACGCGGGTGATGACGCGGCCGTCCAGCCGGATGGTTCCCGATTTCGGCGTCAGCAGGCCGGCGATCGAGCGCATCGTCGTGGTCTTGCCGCAACCCGACGGCCCAGCAGCGCGATCAGCTTTCCCCACCGGACCCGCAGGTTCAGCCGGTCCGCCGCCACCGTCCCGCCATAGGCCAGCGTCAGATCCTCGAGCGTCAGGTAAGCGTCAGACATATTTCGAAAATCCCAGGGATTTTCCGGCGGCGAAGACGATGGCGACCGACATGAAGGCGAGCAGCGCCGAGAGCGCGGCGACCGAGGGGTCGTAGTTGATCTCCAGGTAGGCGATCATGTCGACGGGCAGGGTGCGGACCCCGGAGCCGGACGGCAACAGCGACAACGGCGCCTGTTTGAAAGAAGTCACGAAGCCCAGGATGAAGGCCGCCGGCACGCCCCCGCGGATATTCGGCCGCACCACCCGGCGGAAGGCGCCGACGCGGGTGCAGCCCAGCAGCACCGCGGCCTCCTCGATGTGCGTGCGCAGGTTTTCGAGCGAGGCCGACGCCACCCGCACCGCATGGGGCAAGATCAGCTCGGTATGGGCGAGGCGCAAGGCCGGCCCGATCCCCGCCCCGGTCGGGACCGCCAGATAGCGCAGCAGCGTCAGCCCCACGATGAAGCCCGGCACGATGATCGGGGCGGAGACGACGGTCCGCACCGCCTCCGCCCCCGGGACCTTGTCGCGGTTGAGCCCGTAGGCCGCCGGAAGCCCCGGCGCCAGCCCTGCCAGCGTGCCGAACGCCGCGAGGAACATCGACATGACGAAGGAGGCGCGGAAGCTCTCGATCTCGAAGACCTCGACCCCCAATTTCAGGCTCAGGCCCTGCGGAGGAAAGGCGAGGGTCTCGCCTGCCGACAGGGCGGCGGCGATGACGATGAAGAACGGGCCGATAAGGAACGGCAGCGCCAGCCCCAGCACCGCCCAGGTCGCGAAGCGCGCGCTCAGATGTCCGCCCCCGCCGCGCCCCCGCCATGCGCCTGAGCAGCAGGTTGGCCGAAAAGCTCATCAAGATCAGGATCATGGGGATGACCGAGGCCGACGCGAAGTCGTGGGCCACCGCGACGCGCTGAGAGGGCGGCGTCTCCGGCATCAGCACCTCGGAGCCTCCGAGTGTGGCGGGGGTTATGTAGGCGGTGAACGAGCCGGCGAAGACCAGCGTGCCGCGGATCGTCAGGCCCTCGCGCGTCAGGGGCGGGATCACCCGGAAGAACACCTTCGCCCAGTTCGCGCCCAGCACGCGGGCGCCGGGGACGACGTCCTTGGGCATGTTCTCCATCGCCGAGACGAGGCTGATGATCATCAGCGGCAGGATCGCCAGCCCGAACGCCCGGCCCCGCGTCTTGCCGGTCAAGGAGACGATCGCGTAGGCGGCGGCGTAGCCGAGCGCCACGGCCAACTCCGCCGCCAGTTGCGGGGACCGCCGGAACACCGTGCGGTTGCGCGCAGGTGGGCGACCTTCATGTCAGGGTCTCCGTCGGGATGCGTCGGGGGGCGGGCGGTCGGGGGCGGGCGGACGAGAGCGGGGGGGGGCGGTGGATTCGCGCGCGATCAGGCTCATCGGGGCGCCGGCCTCGGCCGGGGACTCGCCCCCCGCGATGCGGTCGCCGTCCTGGGCATGGTGGTCAGCGACGGGGCGACGGCGGCGGAGAAGGCGAGGTCGTCGACCCCCGCCACGCTCGCCTCGCGCGGCGTCGCGATCCCCGCCCGCTGAAGGGCGGTCAGGATGCGCGGCGCGTGCAGGTGCGAGGAGGCGGCGAAGGCGGTGACGCGGGACCGGGCGAGGGCCGGGAAATCGGTTTCAGGCGCTTCGTCGAGCCAGATCGTCTTGATCCGGGCGGCCGCGCCGAGCGCGCCGCGCAAGCCCCCGATCCGGTCGCGCTGCACCGAGGAATCGCGGCTTTTCCCCACCATCGCGAAGCTTTGGTGGCCGAGCGCGAGCAGATGGCCGGCCAGCGTCTCCCCCCGTCCGGACGTCGGCCGACATGGTGTTGCCGGGGCTGGAGGGAGGGTCGATCATCGCCAGCGGCACGTCGAGCTCGATCACCCGCGTGCCCCGGCGTGGCGCCCCGATGATGCCGTCGGCGCCGCGCTGGACCCGCCGTTGCAGGGCCGCGGTCTGGGCGTCGACGTTGCCATGGGCATCGGCGATCAGCTCGCCGAAGCCCTCGCGCGCCGCCGTCGCCTCCACCGCCTGGGCGATCTGGGGGATGAGCGGGGTGGCGAGGGACGGCGCCGCCAGGCCGATCACGCCGGCGCGCGTCCGGATCCGGCTGGCCATCGCCTCGGACACGCAGCCCTTGCCGGACAGCGCGTTGGACGCGGTGGCCGAGGACACGCCGAATTCCGCGGCGATGCTCTGCTGGATCGGGGTCGGCGGATGGACGAACACGGACGGGTCCGCCGTCTTGGCGGTCGGATTAAGCCATTGAGAATTTGCGAACTCTCGGTCGGGGAAGTCGAACGCCGTCGGGGCTGACCCAAGGGAGGGCGGGCCGGCGAGGCGTGGCGCGAAGGGAAGGCCGGCCCGAACGCCCCGCCGGGTCGGCCCAGGCGACGTCGCCCGAATCGGCGCGTCGCGCGAGGTCCGGCGCCTGCGCGCCGGTTTCGTCGCCGGGGCGCCGTTCCGCGCCGTGGCGGCGCGGTTTCGTCCCCCGTGCGGATCGTGATTCGCAAAGCTTGACGCAGATCAGGACTTTTCGTTCGAAGGCGTCGCTGCGGGGCGGCCGACGCCGCGAAACGCGGGCGGCCAGCCGCCGATCCCCCGGAAACCGAACGCTCTTCGGCGTCGCCCGCGCGGTGATCGCCCCCCACTTCCCCGGTTTTTTCGCGCCCCAACCCCCCTCAATCGCGCAAAGCGGCGTCCCGCGGCCCTCAGGCGGGTTGCGGTCGGGCGCGCAAGCGGCCATGTCCCGCAGCAGGGCCTTCGCGGGCCCCGAGACGATTCCGTACGGGAGCCGTCCGCCCCCGGCACGAAAGCGACACATGATCGATTCCCTTGGCGTTCCCCCGGCGTTGGCCGAGGCCCTCGCGGCCCGCGGCTACGACGCCCTCACCCCGGTCCAGCGCGCGGTGCTCGAACCCGACATGGCCGGGCGGGACGCGCTGGTCTCGGCGCGCACCGGCTCGGGCAAGACGGTGGCCTTCGGGCTCGCCATCGCCCGCACCCTGATGGGCGACGCCGACCGGTTCGACCGGGCCGGCGCCCCGGTGGCCCTCGTGGTCGCGCCCACCCGCGAACTGGCCCTGCAGGTGCACCGCGAGCTGGAATGGCTCTACGCCCCCGCCGGCGCCGTGCTCGCGTCCTGCGTCGGCGGCATGGACCCGCGGGCCGAGCGTCGCGCGCTCGACCGCGGCGCCCATATCATCGTCGGCACCCCCGGCCGTCTGCGCGATCATATCGAGCGCCGCGCGCTCGACATGAATTCGCTGCGCGCCGTGGTGCTGGACGAAGCCGACGAGATGCTCGACCTCGGCTTCCGCGAGGACCTGGAGTTCATCCTCGGCTCCGCGCCCGAGGATCGCCGCACGCTGCTGTTCTCGGCCACCGTGCCGCGGGGCATCGCGGCGCTCGCCGGCAAGTTCCAGCGCAACGCCATCCGCGTGCAGACGGCGGAGGAGAAATCCCCGCATGTCGACATCGACTACCGCGCCTATCTGGTCGCGCCGTCGGACCGGGAGAACGCGGTCTACAACCTGCTGCGTCTGCATGACGCCGAAAGCGCGCTGGTGTTCTGCGCCACCCGCGCCGGCGTCGGCCACCTGACCGCGCGCTTCGCCAACCGGGGGTTCCCGGTGGTGGCGCTGTCGGGCGAACTGAGCCAGACCGAGCGGACGCATGCCCTTCAGGCGATGCGCGACGGCCGCGCGCGGGTCTGCGTCGCCACCGACGTGGCGGCGCGCGGCATCGACCTTCCGGGGCTCGAGCTGGTGATCCACGCGGACCTTCCGACCAACGCCGAGACGCTTCTGCACCGCTCGGGCCGCACCGGCCGGGCCGGGCGCAAGGGCACCTGCGCGCTGATCGTGCCGGTCAAGGGCCGCCGCCGGGCCGAGAGCCTGATCCAGCAGGCCGGGGTTCAGGCCACCTGGGCGCCGCCTCCGGGCGTGACCGAGATCCTGACCAACGACGACGCGCGGATCCTCTCCGACCCGGGTCTGATCGACCCGGTGACGGAGGACGAGAGCGCGATGGTCAAGGCCCTGCTGGAGAAGCACGGCCCCGATCAGGTCGCCGCCGCCCTGCTGCGCCGCCTGCGCGCCGGCATGGCCGCGCCGGAGGAGCTGATCGACGTCGCCAACGTCTCCTCCGCCCCGCGCGCGCCGCGCGCTCCCTTCGGGGCGAGCGTCTGGTTCGAGTTGTCGGTCGGCCGCGCCCAGCGGGCGGAGCCGCGCTGGCTGCTGCCGATGCTGATCGAGGCCGGCAAGGTCGGCCGCGACGACGTCGGCGCCATCCGCATCCTCGACACCGAGAGCTACGTGCAGATCTCGGCCGCGCGGGCCGACGATTTCGTCGCGGCGCTGGGGCCGGACGGGCTGATGGAGAAGGGCGTGCGCGCCCGCCGCTCCGACGGCCCCCCGGCCGGATCGGAGCGGTTCTCGGGGGGCGCGCGTCCGTCTTCGGGCGAGCGTCGGCCCCCGCGGGGCGCCGGCGGCCCCGGCGGTCCGAAGCGCCGCCCGCCCCGCGACCGCGACTGATCGGGCGCGCAGGAAATGCTGCCCTGGGTCCATCTGGGAAACGCCACCACGCCCGGCGGAGACACGCTTCGCCTGGCGCAGCGCGGCCATGAGTTCTCGATCAAGCTGGGCGGCGGGACGGAGCTGATGAACTCCCGCCAGTCGGGGTCGGAAGAGGCTTTGGCCACCCTCGTCATCGACCGGCTGGCGGCGGCGGGGAACCTCGCTCCCCGCCTGATGATCGGCGGGCTCGGCATGGGGTTCACCCTGCGCGCGGCTCAGGCTCATGCGGGGCCTGACGCGCGCTTCCAGGTGGTGGAGATCGTGCCCCAGATCGTCGCCTGGGCCCGCGGGCCGATGGCGCCGCTCTTCGGCGACAGCCTCGCCGACCCGCGGGCCGAGGTGAAGGTGGCCGATGTCGGCGCCTGCATCCGGGAGGCCTCGGGCGAGTGGGACGGCATCCTGCTCGATGTCGACAACGGGCCGGAGGGGCTGACCCGCCCCGGCAACAACCGCCTCTATTCCGAGGTCGGGCTCGCCGCCGCCCATGCGGCGCTGGCGCCGGGCGGGATTCTGGCCGTGTGGTCGGCGTTTCCCGACAGCCCGTTCGGCAAGCGCGTCGGGCGCGCGGGCTTCACGGTGGAGACGATCACCGTGCGCGCCGGCAACAACGGCAAGGGCGCCAAGCACACCATCTGGCTCGGCCAGCGCGATTGATCCATTCGCGACGGTCCGTTTCGCGACGGTCTGTTTCGGGGTGCGGCGCTTGCCGGCCCGGCCGCTTCGGGGGACCATGCCCCCCGCGGCGCGCCCCTGCGCCGCTCAGGCCCCGGGAGGCGCGCGATGAGCTGGAACCCCGCCCTCGACCCCGATCTGCCGAAAGGCGACGCGGTCGACGCCATCGAAACCGTGATCGTGCCGCGCGCCCGCGACCTCGGCGGGTTCGAGGTGCGCCGCGCGCTGCCCGCGCCCAGGCGGCAGATGGTCGGGCCCTTCATCTTTTTCGACCAGATGGGCCCGGTGGAGTTTCTGCCGACCCGCGGCCTCGACGTGCGCCCGCATCCGCATATCGGGCTGGCGACGATCTCCTATCTGTTCCGCGGCCGGATGCACCACCGAGACTCCTTGGGCACTGACCAGTGGATCGAGCCCGGCGCGGTCAACTGGATGGTCGCCGGCCACGGCATCACCCATTCCGAGCGGACCGACGACGCGGCCTGGATCGACCCGATGCCGTTCTTCGGCATCCAGACCTGGGTGGCCCTGCCCAAGGATCACGAGGACCGCGCCGCCGAGTTCGAGCATGTCGCGGCCGACGCGCTGCCCGAGCTGGAGGCGGAGGGGAAGACCGTGCGCATCGTCCTCGGATCGGCCTGGGGCGAGACCGCGCCGGTCAAGACCGCCTCCGAAATGTTCTACGCCGACGCGGTGCTGGCCCCCGGCGCCGCGATCCCGCTGCCCGACGGGCATGAGGACCGCGGGGTCTATGTGGTCGACGGCGAGGTCAGCGTGGCGGGAGAGCCCTATGCGGCGGGCCGGATGATGGTGTTCCGCCCCGGCGACCGGATCTCGATGACCGCGGGGCCCCAGGGCGCGCGGGTGATGCTGCTGGGCGGCGAGACGCTGGAGGGGCCGCGCTACATCTGGTGGAACTTCGTCGCCTCGTCGAAGGAGCGGCTGGAGGCGGCGAAACAGGCCTGGCGCGAGGGCGACTGGGCCCATGGCCGTTTCCGGTTGCCGCCGGGCGACGACGCCGAGTTCATCCCGGCCCCGGCGCGCTAGGCGGAGACGGCGCAAGGCGGTTTGGCGCCCGCCCTGCCTGACGTCGCCGCCCCGCGTAGGGCGGGTGCGAACCCGCCATCCTGCGTTGCCAAGGAGTCGCCCCCGCCCGCCGCGCAATGCGACCGGCGGGGCCGCGGGTTCAGCCCGCCCGGCGCCAAATCTGGTCGCCGTCGGGGCCGGGCTCGATCACGCCTTTCGAGCCCACGGGTTCGGCCTCGCCGTCGGTGAGGAAGGCGATGGTCGCTTCGTCCTCGGGCAGGACCTTGGCGAGCGTGCGCTGGCCGCCCTGTTCCGAGATCGCCACCACCACCCCGAAGCGGGGCGCGCCGGCGCGGTCGTAGAAGACCGTGTAGGTCTCCAGCCGCGCCGGGCCGGGGGCGGTTTCGGCCAGCGGCGGAACCGGGTCGCGGGCGGCTTCCGCCTCGGCCTGGACGTCGAAATCCTGCGGGAAGGACGCGGCCTCGATCGGCGCGCCGGAAAGGACGATCGAGTGGTTCTTGGTGGCGATCCCGCCATTGGCGAAGAGCAGGCCGGTGGCCTCGCCGCCCCGCAGCCGCTCGGTCATCTCCACCACCGCATGGGACATGTAGTTGCCGATGGGCCCGCCGCCGAAGGTCAGCCCGCCGAAGACGGTGGCCGGGCGATCCTCCGGCCAGCCGATCACGCGCCGCGCCATCTTGGGCACGCAGGGGAAGCAGGAATAGAGCTCGACATGGTCGAGGGATTCGGGCGCCACATGGTTCAGCTCAAGCGCCCGGGTCAGCGACAGGGACATGGAGGTCGAACGGTCGTAGCGGTCCCGCTCCAGCGGATCGAGCGTCTCCATCGCCGCCGCGCCCATGCCCACATAGACGAGCTGGGCCTCGGGGACGCCGCGGCGGCGGGCTTCGGCGAGGCTGGTCACGATGAACCCGGCCCCCTGGTTGACCGAGGAATTGGCCACCATCAGCTTGGTGTAGGGATGGGCGAGGGGGCGGTTGTCCGGCCCTGGCGTGACGATCTGCCGGGCGGAGGCGCCGCGACGGATCCAGGCGCCCTCGTTGCCCTCCGCCACCTCGGCGAAGCGGGACCAGATCGCGCCGGTCTCGGCCTGCGCCTGCGCCAGAGTCTGGCCCCAGGCCGCCCGCGTGGCGTTTTCATAGAGCGGATAGACGTCGATGGGCGCCATCAGCCCATACTGGCGGCGCAACGGCGTGGCGCGGCTGGCGGAGACCTCGGCCACCGATTTGTAGGCGGGGGCCTGGCCTTCGGCGATGGCCTTCTTCGTGAAATAGGCGGCGTTGCGCAGCGCCTCCGCCCCGACCACGGCGCAGATCTTGGCCTCTCCGGCGCCGATGCGGTTGGCGGCCTCGTTCAACAGGCGGATCGGGCCGTCGCCCGAGGCGGTGGGCGTGGTGACGGTGTGCGCCGGCCGCACGTCCATCCGCTCGGCCAGCGTGACGGCCATGTCCTCGTCCTGCGGCCAGGAGAGTTGAAAAACCACCGCCAGGCTGTCCAGCGCGTCCAGCCAGCCGCCGCCCGCGTCGTCGTCGGCGGTCAGCAGGGCGCCGGCCATCAGGCCGAGGCTGTCGAGCCCGTCATCGGGGTCGTCGGGCCGGTCGTTGATCTGGCCCACGCCGACGATGACGGGAATGCGCTCGGGGTCGGTCATGGTCATGCGCGTCAGATCCTCATTTGGCCTGCCATACGGGCGCGCGCTTCTCGGCGAAGGCTTTGGGGCCTTCCTTGGCGTCGAGCGAGGCGAAGACCTTGGCGCCCTCGCGCACGCTGCGTTCCCACAGCTCGGCATCGGCGGGCACGGCGTTTCCGTCCATCCCCATGGCGATGCGCTTGGACGCCTGCACCGAGAGCGGCGCGTTGGCGGCGATCTTCTCGGCCATCGCGAAGGCCGCGTCCAGCAGGTCGTCGAAAGGGACCACCTGGTTGACGAGGCCGAGCTCCAGCGCCCGCGCCGCCGTGATCGGCTCGCCGGTCAGGATCATCTCCATGGCGATCTTGCGGGGCACCTGCTGGCCGAGCCGGAAGACCCCGCCGGCGGCCGCGAAGATGCCCCGCTTGACCTCGGGCAGGCCGAAGGCGGCGGTGTCGGCGGCGATCACGATGTCCGAGGCGAGCGCCAGTTCGGATCCGCCGCCGAGCGCGAACCCGTTGACCGCGGCGATGATCGGCTTGCCGATGGGGTGGGAGACGAAGCCCGCGAAGCCCCAGGCGAGCTGGGTCGGATCCTCGGGCCGCAGGCTCTCGCCCCGCGACAGGGCGACGAGGTCGGCGCCGGCGCAGAACGCCTTGTCGCCGGCGCCGGTGAGGATCACGCAGCGGATCTCGGGGTCGGCTTCGGCGTCTTCGAGCGCGAGGCCGAGGCCGACATGCACTTTCGCATTCACCGCGTTGCGGGCCTTGGGGCGGTTGAGCGTGACCAGCATGATATGGCCGCGGCGTTCGACCAGGACGTCTTCGTTGGCATGTTCCATGGGGTTTCCTTTCGGGTCAGGCGACGGCGGGCATGGCCGCGGGCGCTTCCAGAATGTCTTCGGCGACGAGCCGCTCGATCTCGGTGGGCGAGAGGCCGAGCCATTGGGCGGCGACCTCTCGGGTATGTTCGCCGGCCTGGGGGGAGGGGCCGGAGGCGGGGTCGGGCCAGCGGTCGGAGAGGACCGGGGCGTTTTCGACCGTGTAGGGGGCGGGCAGGAACGGGTGGGTTCCGGTCCGGAAATGGCGGCGGGCGATGAGATGCGGGTCGGCGGGCAGCTCGTTCACCCTTGCCATGGCGCCGGCGGGGACGCTGGCGGCTTGCAACGTTTCCATGGCCTCCGCCGCGGGCCGTGCGGCGAGCCAAGCGCGCAGCGGGGCCTCGGCCGCCTCCCGGTTCGCACGGCGGGCGGCGGCGTGGGCGAGCCCGTCGGCCGCCGGATCCCGCCCGATCACGCCGCAGAGCGCGGACCAGTCCGCGTCGTCGCGCACCGTCACCGCGCACCAGTCGTCGTCGCCGGCGGTTGGAAACACCCCCCAGGGGGCGCCGGGGGCGGCCTCGGGCCCCTCATGCGGCAGGCCTGCGCGCAGGCGGGCGATGTCGGCGGCGAGATGCGAGAACATCACCTCGGCCTGGCTGACCGAGACGGCGCCGCCCCGCCCGGTCCTGAGCCGCCGCACCAGCAGCGCCAGCGCGCCCGTCGCGCCGACGCGGGCGGCGACGTGGTCGGGATAGATGGTCAGCGCATCCGAAAACCCGTCGGGGTCGTCCGCGTAGCGCCATTTCCCGGTCAGCCCGGCATTCGCCCGCACCAGCGGCCCGTAGCCCATCCGCCCCGACCACGGCCCGGTCGCGCCGAAGGCGGAGCTGTCGACCGACACGATCCCCGGATTGGCGCCCGCCAGCGCCGCGGGGCCGAGACCCAGCTTCTCCATCACCCCCGGCTTGAAATTCGAGAGCACCACGTCGGCCCCCGCGGCGAGGCGCAGGAACAGGTCCCGCCCCTCCGCCGCCCGCAGGTTCAGCCCGAGGCTGCGCTTGTTGCGGTGGGCGGAGGCGAAGCTGATGGTCATCTTTTCGCCCGCGAAGGCGGCGCGGGAGCCGTCGGGAAACGCCTTCGCCTCCACCTTCACCACATCGGCGCCCAGATCGGCGAGCAGCCGCCCCTGGTCCGAGCCGACAACGATGACGCCGAGATCGAGCACCCGCAGCCCCTCCAGCGGCCGCGCCGCCGGGGATTTTTGGGGGGCCGGGAACGTGTCGGCGACGGCCGGCGCCGCGATGTCCGCCAGCGCAGGCGCGCCCCCCGCCGGCCCGGCGCGGCGGCCGTCGATGACCAGCACGCCGTTGGGCAGCGCGGCGGTTCCGCCGAAGGGGGTTTCCACCGTCGTCTCGGCCTCGCGCGCCCGGCCGTGGTCGCTGTCCAGCATCTCCTCGAGGCTCAGGAGCGCGCCGACGGCGACGCCGCGGGCGGCGCCCTCCGCTTCCAGCACCGCGCGGGTCTGGGGGGCCATGAAGTCGCCGATGGCCTCGACCAGACGGGCGGAGGCGTAGCGTTCCCGCGTCAGGTTGAACTTCGGGTCGGCGAATTCCTCAGGCGAGCCCATCCAGGTGAAAAGCCCCTGCCACTGCTTGGGCGACAGCACGCAGATCCGCACGCGCCCGTCTGCGCAGGGCACGATGGGGTAGAACACGCCGCGGGAAGGGCGGCCGCGGGGCGCGTCCTCGGGCGGGCCGCCGGAGGACGCGGCGCCGGCGGTCGCGTAGGGCGGGTCGAGCGCCTGGATGGCGCCGTCGAGCGTGGAGAAGTCGAGATGGACGCCGGCGCCGGTCCGCATCCGCTCCAGCAGCGCGGCAAGCGCCACAAATGCCCCCTGCGCGGCCGCCGCCCCGGCCGCGATGCGGCCCGGCGGTATCAGCGGGTCGCGGCCCGAGAGGCCGGAGCGCGACAGTCCGCTCGACATCGCGTGCAGCACCGGGTCGGTGGCCTGCCAGCCGCTCCGCCCGCCGGCGAGGCCGAAGTCGCCGACCGTCATGACCACCAGGCCGGGGAAACGGGCGCGAAGCTCGGCCGGGTCCAGCGGGAAGGCCGCGCGGGGGCCGATGTCGACCAGCGCCAGATGGGCGCGCGCCAGCATGGCGTCGAGCCGGGGCGCATCCCCGGGCAGGGCGATCACCGCACAGCCCTTGCCGGCGTTGAGCGCGGTGAAGTCCAGTTCCGCCGCCCGGTCGTCGTCTGGCCGATCCCAGGCGCCGGCGGGCGGCTCGATCCGGGTGACGGCAGCCCCCAGCTCGGCCAGCGTGCGGCCGATGGCGGCCATCGGGCCGGCGACCAGGTCCAGGACCTCGATCCCCGCCAGCGGCAGGTCGGCCCCCGCCAGCGGCGCATCCGGGCGGCTTGTCATTGCTCCAACTCCCTCCCTGCCGCTATCTGGTCCGCAGAGGATCCCAGTAACGGACGTGTTTCGTCCAAAATAACCGCGCGGAGGCGCCATGCAAGAGCCTGATCCGTCCTTCGCCGCCGCCGCGTCGACGCAGGAGGCCCCGGAGCCCGACCGCAAGCCTCCCGGCCGCCCCCGCGACCCGACGCTGGAGGGGCGGGTGCACGACGCCGCCATGACGCTTTACGCGGAGGCCGGCTGGGCGGGGTTTTCCATCGAGCGGATCGCCCGGCTCGCCGGGGTCGGCAAGGCGGCGATCTACGCGCGCTGGCCGACCAAGCAGGCGCTCCTGCGCGACACGTTCGACCTGCGCTGGGAGCCGATGAAGGACATCGACACGGGGTCGCTGCGCGGCGACCTTGCCGCCTGGGTGGCGCTCTCCATGCAGCGCCATGGCGACCGGCGGGCCGGGATCGTGATGAACAGCCAGGTCGACGCGCTGCGCCACCCCGAATTCCGCGACGTGGTCGCCCCGTTCCAGGCGGTCGCCGCGCGGCGGATGCGCAAGATCTTCCACCGGGCGCGGGACCGGGGCGAGCTCGCGCGGGACGTGGACCTCGACCTCGCGGTGCTGATGGTGGTGGGCCCGACGACGTCGCGCTTCGCCCGGATCGACGCGACCCCGCAGGAGATGAGCGTGGCCGAGGTCGCGCAGTTCACCGAACATCTGGTGGAGCTGCTGATCCGGGCCTTCTCCCCCCGCTGACACGTTGTGTCGGACATTGCGCTCGGCCCCTCCCTGCATCATTGTGGACGGAGAACGTCCGTAAAGCGGATGCGCAAACATGTCTGGGAGGACAGGGTGACCCCGAATATCACGCGCGCCTCGGCGCCGACTTTCTCCATGCTTGCAGGCGCGGCATGACCGGGCTGGTGCTGCGGGACGACCGCGACGGCCTCGCCACCCTCACCCTCAACCGCCCCGAAAAACTGAACGCGCTGACCCTGCCGCTGTTCCGGGAGCTGCGCGCTCATATCGAGGCGTTGGCGATGGATGACTCCATCCGCTGCGTGGTGCTGCGCGGCGCCGGGCGATGCTTTTCGGCCGGAAACGACCTCGGTGGGATCGCCGCAGGGGGCGAAACGCCGCCGCCGGGCTGGCAGTCCGAGACGCTGCGGATGCTCGAGACCCTGCCGAAACCCGTGATCGCCGCGGTGCATGGCCATTGCTACACCGGGGCGCTGGAGGTGGCGCTGGCCGCGGATTTCATCCTCGCCGCCGATGACGCGAAGTTCGGCGACACCCACGGCAAGTGGTCGCTGACCCCGATCTGGGGCATGAGCCAGCGCCTGCCGCGCCGGGTCGGCGTCGCCACCGCCAAGCGGATGATGTTCACCGCGGACACCATCAAGGCCGACGAGGCCCTGCGCATCGGTCTGGCGGAATGCGTCGTCCCCGCCGCCGATTTCGACGCGGAGATCGAGGCGCTGGCCCGCAGGATTCTCGGCAACGCCGTTTTCGCCCAGTCCGCCGCCAAGCGGCTGCTGGACGCCACCGACGGCATGGCGCTGGATGACGGTCTGCGCCACGAGTGGGAAAAGTCCGAAGGCCGCGGCCCGGATTCCGCCGACCGCATCGCCGCCTTCGCCAAGCGCTGAGAGGACACGCCATGAACCTGGAGAAGGGCGAGGCGCTCGACGCCTTCCGCGAGGAGGTGATCGCCTTCCTCGACGCCAACGTCACCCCCGACCTGGTCGAGGCCGGGGCCAAGACCACCAGCGTCTTCGCGCCGTTCGAGCAGGCGATGCGCTGGCAGGGCATTCTCGCCCGCCAGGGCTGGGCCGCGCCGAACTGGCCGGTGGCATACGGCGGCTCGGGCTGGTCGCCGGAGCAGAACGACGTGTTCGGGGCCGAATGCGCCGCGCGGGGCCTGCCGCCCTTGCTGCCGCATAACCTCAAGATGATCGGGCCGCTGCTGATCGATCTCGGCACGGCCGAGCAGAAGGCGAAATACCTGCCCGGCATCCTCTCGGGCGAGGACTTCTGGTGCCAGGGCTATTCGGAGCCGAATTCGGGGTCGGATCTCGCCTCGCTCCGCTGCATGGCGGTCGCGGATGGCGACGATTACCTGATCACGGGCCAGAAGATCTGGACCACTTACGCCCATCATGCCAACCGCATGTTCATGCTGGTGCGGACCTCGACGGCGGGCAAGAAGCAGGAGGGGATCACGTTCCTGCTGCTCGACTCGATGGATCTGCCCGGCCTGACGGTGAAGAAGACCATCGGGCTGGATGGGTTCCCGGAGCAGTGCGAGGTGTTTTTCGATGCCGTGCGCGTGCCGAAGGCGAACCGGGTCGGCGCGGAGAACGACGGCTGGTCGGTGGCGAAACACCTGCTGAAATACGAGCGCGGCGGCCTGGCGCCGGGACCCTCGATGCGGCGCAAGCTCGCGGCCCTGCGCGAAGCGGCGGCGCGGGCCGATGACGGGTTCGGGGCGACGATGCTCGAGGATCCGGCCTTCCTCGAACGGCTGGGGATGCTGGAGGGCGACATCGCCTCGCTCGATTTCCACTACCAGCACGCCCAGGGCGGGGGGGAGCCGGCGCGCGATCCGGCCTATCCCTCGATGATGAAGACCATGTCCTCGGAGGTCTCGCAGGCGATGTCGGCGATGATGATGGAGGTCGCGGGGCTGGAAGGCCTGCCCCGGCAGCTCGAAGCGCTCACGGTCGCGGGCAACCGCGGGCCGCTCGGCACCGGGTTCGAGATGATCGCCATGCCCTATTACCTCAACACCCGCGCCGCCTCGATCTATGCGGGATCGAACGAGATCCAGCGCGATCTGATCGCGCGCACGGTCATGGCCGGCTGAAGGGAACGCACGACATGGATCTGACCTTCACCGACGAGCAGGTGATGCTGCGCGACAGCCTCGGCAAGTACCTGGAGAAGAATTACGATTTTGAAAGGCGCAAGGCCATCGTCGCCTCCGGTCCGGGCCATGACGCCCGGATCTGGGCGGAGCTGTCGGAGATGGGGCTGCTGGCGCTGGCCATCCCGGAGGCCCGCGGCGGGCTCGGCGGCACGGCGGTGGACGTGGCGGCGGTGGCCGAGGTGATGGGCGCGCGGCTGGTGGTCGAGCCCTGGCTGCCGGCGCTGCCCGGCGCTCTGGCGCTCGCCTTCGGCGCGCCGGGCGAAGCGGCGGATGCGCTGCTGGCGGGGCTTATGGAGGGCGCCTCCCTCGTCGCCTTCGCGCATGAGGAGGGTCGCGGCCTCGCCGAACCCGCCCGCGTCGCGATGAAGGCCACGCAAGGGCCGGACGGCCTGACCCTCGATGGCGCCAAGCGCTACGTGCTGGGGGCCGGGGCCGCGTCGCATCTGGTGGCGTCGGCCCGCGTCTCGGGCGCGCCCGGCGACCGGGGGGGGCTGGTGGTTGCTCTGGTCGCGCGGGACGCGCCGGGGGTCACGCTCGAGCCCTACGAGACCATCGACGGGCGCCGGGCGGCCAATGTGCGCTTTGAGAACGTGAAGGTTCCGGCCGCGGACATCCTCGCGGACGAGGGCAAGGGCGCCGATCTGCTCGATGCGGCGCTGACCCAGACCATCGTCGCGCTCTGCGCCGATGCGGTGGGGGCGATGGGGGCGTTGCTCAAGATCACCATGCAATATGCGGGCGACCGAAAGCAGTTCGGCGTGGCCATCGGCAGTTTTCAGGCGCTGCGCCACCGGATCGCGGATATGGCGATGGCTTATCAGAAGGCGCGATCAACGATGATCGTCACCGCGGCGATGGTCGAGGCCGGGCGCCATGCGCCCCGTGATCTCCGCCTGATGAAAGCGCAGGTGGGACGGCTGGGGCGGGAGCTGGGAGAATCCGCCGTGCAGGTCCATGGCGGGGTGGGGATGACCGACGAGCTGAGCGTCGGCCATTATTTCAAGCGCCTGCTGGCGATGGACGCGATGTTCGGCGCCTCCCGCCAGCATTTCCGGGCCATCGGCGCCGGCTGAACGGGGGGGCGCGGCCGAACCCGCCGCGCCCCCCTCGCCGTCAGGACGCCGGCAGCAGCCGGTCGACCAGCGCCAGCCAGTAGGCGACCCCCTGCGGGATCGCGGCGTCGTTGAAGTTGTAGTCGGGGTAGTGCAGCTTGCCCGAGACATGGTCCGCGGACCCGGTCCCCATCCAGATGTAGTTGCCCGGCCGCTCGTTGAGCATGAAGGCGAAATCCTCGCCGGCCATGCAGGGCTCCGCCTCGCGCACCACATTGCCGGCGCCGACGATGGAGGCCGCGACCTCGGCGGCCAGATCCGCCTCCGCCGCCGGGTTGACGCAGGGCGGGTAGTTCTTGCGGTAGTCGATGACCGCCTTGGCCCCGAAGCCCTCGGCGATGGAGGTGGCGAGCGCGCGCAGCCGCGCCTCCGCCTTGTCGCGGGCCGCCATGTCGAAATAGCGGACCGAGCCGCCCAGAACCGCCCGGTCGCCCATCACCACATAGGCGTCGGAGCCCTTGAACATCGAGATCCCGATGGTCGCCGCCTGGAAGGGCGAGAGGTTGCGCCCGACGATGGACTGCATCGCGGTGACCACATGCGCGCCGATCAGCACCGTGTCGACGCCGGCATGGGGGACGCCCGCATGGGTGCCCTGACCCTCGATGGCGATGTCGAAATAGTCGATGCCCGCCATCGCCCCGCCGGCCAGCGAGGTGAAGGTGCCGAGCGGCTGGTCGGGCATGTTGTGCAGGCCCCAGACCGTCTCGCAGGGGGCCTTGTCGAAGAGGCCCTCGACCACCATCTCGCGCCCGCCGCCGCCGCCTTCCTCCGCCGGCTGGAAGATCAGCGCCACGGAGCCGGCGAAGTCGCGCGTCTCGGCCAGCACCTTGGCGGTGGCGAGCAGCATGGCGGTGTGCCCGTCATGGCCGCAGGCATGCATCTTGCCTGCGTGGGTCGAGGCGTAGTCGAGCCCGGTCCGCTCCTGCATCGGCAGCGCGTCGATATCGCAGCGCAGGCCGATCATCGGGCCCGGGGCGCGGCCCTTGACGATGCCGACGACGCCGGTGCGGCCGAGGCCTTCGATGATCTGGTCCACGCCGAATTCGCGCAGACGCTCGATGATCAGGGCGGCGGTGCGGTGCTCCTCGAAGCCGATTTCGGGATGGGCGTGGATGTCGCGGCGCCATGCGGTCGCCTGGGGCGCCAGCTCCATGATCGTGTTGTGGTGGCGGCTGCGGAGGAAGGGGGCGTTCATGGCGTGCGGATCCCGTGGCTGTTGCGGTGCGGCGGCCGACTTTGGGCCCCGGGCGCGGGCCGGGTCAATGCGTGCGCCGCGCCGCAGGAGGGCAGGGCGGGGGGCAGCGCGGGGGGGGGGGCGGCCCGGTTAACCAATTCTGAGAACCGACCTGCGCAAATGGGTCTGGCGGGCGGCGCATGTCATGCTAGCGTCGCGAAATCGTCATGTCGGTTTTCGGGGAGGTTCGTTTCATGCTTCGATCCCGCAGACAGGCCGCGCACGCGGTTTTCGGGGCCGTTCTCGGCGCGCTGCTCGCTGCGACGCCGGCCTCCGGCCCGCTGCGCGCGGCGGAGACCCAGGCCGGGGCCGCCGCGGCCGCCTCGCATGCCGAGTGGCGCCAGACCTGCCGACATTACGACAACCGCGCGCGCTTCCTGCCGCGCGGCGCGCCCGGGGCGGCCGATGCGCCGTTTCTCGTCCGTCTCGCCGACGCCTGCATGGCGGCGCTGGACCTGGTCGAGGGGCCGGCGACGGCGCGCCCGTCGCCCAGGGTCCTGGCCGAGACGCTGCTCGATCGGCTCACCCTGCTGCGGCTTGAGGTGAGCGCCATCAACCGCGATCGGGTGTTCGGCGCCTCCCGCGACGCGGCGGATGGCTGGGGGGCGATGGGGGCGGTGTCCGTCACCGGCGAGTATCTCATCGCGCGTCACATCGGCGTGACCAAGGCGCTGAATGCCATGAGTCCCAAGGGGATGACGATCGCGGGCCGCTGAGCGGACGCTCCGAGCCGGGCGGATCGTAAACACGCGGTTAAGGATTTCGGACGTAACGTCGCGGTAGAGTTGGGGGGGCGCCTGTGGCGGGGGCGCTTCGGACGAAGCCTGCGCGTCGGACGAAGCCTGCGCGTCGAGCGTATGATCTTGCGACGACCGCCTTCAAGCCCGGACGGAGCGTGGAATGAGTCGTGCCTTGCAGCGTATCACTTATGTGGAAGACGAGCCGGATATCCGCGCCATCGCCGAACTGATGCTGACCAAGGTCGGCGGATTCGAAACCGACATGTGCGCCTCGGGGCAGGAGGCGCTGGACCGGACCGGGGCGTTCAACCCGGACCTGATCCTGCTCGACGTGATGATGCCCGGGCTCGACGGGCCGCAGACGCTCGCCGGCCTGCGCAAGGATGCGCGGCTGGCGCGGACCCCGGTGATCTTCGTGACCGCCAAGGTGCAGGGGCGGGAGGTGTCGCGCTACATCGCCATGGGCGCGGTGGACGTGATCCCCAAGCCCTTCGATCCGCTCACCCTTCCCGACCGCCTGCGCAAGATCTTCGACCGCGCCAACGCCGATCCCGGCGGCGGGGAGGCGGCGGCGGAACGGGTGTTGACCCTGGTCGAACAGCATTGCCGCTCGCTCGTTCGGCAATCGGCGCATCTGCGCGACCTGCTCGACGGCCGCGCGACGCCGGGCGCGAAGGACGCCGCAGCCGCCACCGCGACCGTCGCCGGCGATATCGCGGCCATCGCCCATACCCTGACCGGCAGCGCCGGCGCCTTCGGGTTCTCCGAGATCAGCGAGGCGGCGCGGGCGCTGGAGGCGGAGGCGGAGCGGGTCGCCAGGGCGGAGGCGCAGGTCGAAGGGCTGCGGGGCCCCTATGAGCGTCTGGCCGAACTGATCGCCATGGTGACGCCGGCGCAGTCGCGCCTCTACCGCGCGCGCCTGTCACGGACGGCGGGGGAGGCGTCGTCGGGCGACTGAAGCCGCGGGCGGGTTGACCCAACGGGCGGGAGGAGGCCGCGCCGGGCGCGGGGAGGCGGGGCTCGCGCGGGGGCGCGCCGCGATCTAGGGCCGCGATCTAGGACTGTAACCGCCGAGTCGGAAATGTTAATCCTGCTTGAAGCGCCCGCCCGGATTTCGCGTGCGGAAGCGTCGCGTTTTCGAAAGGTCCGCGATGTCCGTTTCAGATCGTTCGAACGCCGACGACGCGAACCCCGTGGCCCGGGGCGGGAACGAGGTCGGCCCTCCGTCCGGTTTCGCCGAAACGCCCGTGCCCGCGCCCCGTCCCGACCCCGCCCGGCAGGGGGAGGCGGACGGTGCGTCCCGATTCGCCGCCGTTGCGACCGCCCCGCCCGAAACCGCCCCCCCCGACGCCGCGCCGCATCCGGATGCGCTGATCGCGCTGGTCATCGACCTCGACGGCACGCTGGTGCCGGTCGACACGCTGCACGAAAGCGCGCTGGGACTGATCGCGCTGGGCTTCGCCCCTCTGGTCGCCGCCGCGCCGGAGCTGATCGAGGCTGCGCGCAAAGGCAAATCCCCGCTCAAGGCCCGCATCACGGACCAGGTGACCATCGACGCCGCCGGCCTGCCCTATCGCTGGTCGGTGCTCGAACTGATCCGCGAGGCGAAGGCGGCGGGGCGGTTCGTGATGCTCGCCACCGCCTCCGACCAGCGGGTGGCCGACGCGGTGGCGGCGCATCTCGGCCTCTTCGACGCGGTCGAGGGCTCGGACGGCACGGTCAATCTCGGCGGTCACGCCAAGGCGGACATGCTGATGGCGCGCTTCGGGCGGGCGGGCTTCGACTATGTGGGCGACGCCCCGCGCGACCTGCCGGTCTGGGCGGCGGCGCGCCAGGTGATCACCGCCGGCGCCTCGCCCGGCCTGATCCGCCAGGCCGAGGCGCTGACCCGGCCCGCGGGCGCGCCCGCCGCCCTGCATCTCGATCCCGCCTCGCAGGGACTCGGCCGGATCCGGCCCTATCTCCGCGCGCTGCGTCCGCATCAGTGGATGAAGAACACGCTGGTGTTCCTGCCGCTGCTGGCCAGCCACCAGTCCGACGCGGGCGCGTGGCTGACCGCCTGCCTCGCCTTCGCGGCGTTCTCGCTGGTCTCGTCCTCGGTCTATTGCGTGAACGACCTGCTCGACCTCGACGCCGACCGCGCCCATCCCCGCAAGCGCTTCCGCCCCTTCGCCGCCGGCGACGTGCCGGCGATGCACGGGCTGCTGATGGGGGCGGTGCTGTTCTGCGCGGGCTTCGGCCTGGCCTGGGCGGTGTCGGACATGCTGTTCGGCGTGCTCTCGGTCTATTTCGGGGCGACGCTGCTCTATTCCATGGCGCTGAAGCGCGAGTTGGTGATCGACATCTGCATGCTCGCCGGCCTCTACACCCTCAGGGTCATCGCCGGGTCGATGGCGCTCGACCTCGAGGTCTCGCCCTGGATGCTGGCGCTGTCGGTGTTCCTGTTCCTGTCGCTCGCCGCGATGAAGCGGCAGACCGAGCTGGTGGACCTCGCCAACGCCGGCAAGACCGAGACGTCGGGGCGCGCCTATCGGGCCGACGACCTGCCGGTGGTCACCATGATGGCGATCGCGGCGGGCTACACGGCGGTGCTGGTGCTGGCGCTCTACATCTATTCGCCGACCGTGCAGCGGCTTTATCTGTCGCCGCTGCTGCTGTGGGGGGCGCCGCCGATCCTGCTCTACTGGTCGTCGCGCATGGTGATGATCGCCCACCGCGGCCAGATGAACGACGATCCGGTGCTGTTCGCGATCCGCGATCCGCTGTCGTGGATCTGCGGCGCGGGGATGCTGGCCTGCGCGATGGTCGCCAAGTGGTATTGAACGGGTGCTGATCGCGAGGGGGCGCCGATGAGGGCGCGCGAAGAGGACGAGGGCCCGCGGCCGGCGCGCCCGTCGCCGGACTACGCGCCGGGGGGGCTGCGCGCGTCGCATCGGCTGAGCGCGCGCGAGATCGCGCTGCGCTACGCAGGCTTCGCGGTGCTGGCGATGCTGTGCAATCTCGCGGTGCAGCGTCTGGTGCTGGCGGCGCTGAGACGGGCCGAGACGGTGGCTTTCGGCTGGGCGCCGGACGTGCTCGACTGGCTTCTGCACGACGTGCTGGAGGTGGTGCGCGCGGGCGGCGGCTGGCGGGCGGAGCTGGGCGGACCGATGGCGCTGGCCATCGCCATCGCCTTCGGCACCGCGGCGGGGCTGGTGCTGAAATACCTGCTCGACAAGCGCTGGATCTTCAACGATCGCAGCCGGGGGGCGGCGGCCCATGCCAAGCGTTTCAGCCTCTATGCGCTGATCGGGTTGCTGACCACGACGCTGTTCTGGGGGGCCGAGGCGCTGGCCTGGTGGATCTGGAGCACCAGCGCGGCGCGCGAGACCGGGGCGGCGATCGGGCTGATCGTCGGCTATGTGGTGAAATATCGCCTGGACCGGCGCTTCGTGTTCACCCCCGCGCCCGAGACGGGCGCCGCGCGATGAGCACGGATGACGTGGGGCCGGTCATGGCGGGCGGCGAAGCCGATGAGGTTTTTCGTGGTCTTGGTCCCGCGCCGCCGCTGCGCGGCGACCTGGCGGCGCCGGTGGCGCTGAGCGGCTGGGGTCGGTTCCCCACTGTGCGGGGCCATCTGCGGGCCCCGCGCGACGTGGCGGAGGCGGCGGCGCTGATCCTGGGGCAGGGGGCCGGCATCGCGCCGCGCGGGCTCGGCCGGGCCTATGGCGACGCCGGGCTGCCGCCCGCGGCGGGCCCGGCGCTGGCGCTGTCGACCGCAGGGTTGAACCGTTTCGTGTCGGTCGACGAGGCGGCGCCCCGGGTGGTGGCCGAGGCCGGCGTCAGCCTCGCCGATCTCGAAATCGCGCTGCTGCCGCGCGGCCTGTTCCCACCTGTGGTCCCCGGCACCCGCTTCGTGACGCTGGGCGGCATGATCGCCGCCGATGTGCACGGCAAGAACCATCACGCGCCAGGGGGAGGTTCGATCTCCGCCCATCTCGACTGGGTCGAGGTGATGGGGCGCGACGGCGCGGTGCGGCGGCTGGAACCGGGCGCGGCCGGCTTCGCCGAGACTTGCGGCGGCATGGGGCTGACCGGGCTGATCGTCCGCACCTCGCTGCGTCTCAGACGGGTGGAGACGGGGTGGCTGCGCCAGGAGGTGACCCCGGCCGCCGACCTCGCCGCCGCGATGGCGGCGATCGAGGGCGCGTCCGGCTGGACCCATACCTCCGCCTGGATCGACTGCCTCGCGACCGGCCCGGCGCTCGGCCGCGCGCTGGTCTACCGGGCCGAGGACGCGGGTCTGGCCGAGCTGGGGGCGACCGAGGAAGCCGACCGCTGGGCGCTGGGCCGGGCCGCCAAACGCATCGGGCCGCCGCCGGATTTCGTGCCGGGTTTCGCGTTGAACGCGGTGACGGTCGGCGCGTTCAACGCGCTTTACTGGCGGGCGGGGCTGCGGGCGGCGGAGCGGCAGGAGACGCAGGGCCCGGCGTTGGTCCCGTGGAGCGCCTGTTTCCACCCGCTCGACGCCGTGCTGGGCTGGAACCGGATCTATGGCCGGCGCGGCTTCGTGCAGTTCCAGTGCGTGCTGCCGCCCGAGACCGCCGCGGCGGGGTTGCGTGCGATGCTGGAGACGGTGTCGGCGGCCCGCCAGGGGTCGTTTCTCGCGGTGCTGAAAGCGCTGGGGGAGGGGGCTTCGGACCCGGCCTCGCTGTCATTCCCGCGCCGGGGCTGGACGCTGGCGCTGGATTTCCCGGCGACGGCGCGCGCGCTGCGGCTGGTGGCCCGGCTGCGGGCGCTGACCGCGGCGCATGGCGGGCGGATCTACCTCGCGAAGGATGCGACGCTGAGCGCGCGCGAGCATGACGCCCTCGATCCCCGCGCCAGAACCTTCCGGGGGGCTGCGGCCCGCGACCCCGGCTTTCTCACCGAACTCGCCAGGAGACTTGGTCTTTGAACCCGTCCGCTTCCCTTCGCCCGGCGTTGATCCTCGGCGCCCGTTCCGACATCGGCCGCGCCGTGGCGCATCGGCTGGCGGCGCAGGGGCGCCCGATCCTGCTGGCGGGCCGCGACCTCGCGGCGCTGGAGCGGGACGCGGCCGACATCGCCGCCCGCCACCGGGTGGAGGCGCGGGCCGTGATCTGGGACGCTGCGGATCTCGCGGGCCACGGGGCGTGGCTCGATGCGCTGCCCGAGATGCCCGGCGTGGTGCTGTCGGCGGTCGGGCTGCTGGGCGATCAGGAGGTCACGCAGGACGACCCCGCGCGGATCGCAGAGGTGGTTCTGGCCAACTTCACCGGCCCCGCGGTGATGCTGGAGGCGGCGGCGGCCCGGCTTTCGGCGCTGGAGGGTCCGACGGCGGTGATCGGCATCGGTTCGGTCGCCGGCGATCGGGGGCGGGCGCGGAACTACTGGTACGGGGCGGCGAAAGCGGGCTTCGCGACCATGCTCTCGGGGTTGCGCCAGCGTTATGCGGGGTCGGATCTGCTGGTGATGACGGTGAAGCCCGGGTTCGTCGCGACCGCGATGACCGAGGGCATGGACCTGATCGGCCCTCTGACGCTCAGCGCCGAGGCGCAGGCCGGGCTGATCGTGACGGCGCTGCACAAGCGCCGCCCCAGGGTCATGCACTGGAAATGGGCGCTGCTGATGGCGGTCATCCGCAACCTGCCCGAAGCGGTGTTCGTGCGCACGAAGTTCTGAGGCGGGGGCGGGGGCTCGCCCACGGTCGACCCTGGCATGGCGGGCTTGCGCCCGCCCTACGTCGTTTGCACGCGCACGCCGTAGGGCGGGTGCGAACCCGCCATGGGTCCGGATCGACGGCGGGTTGGCGCCCGCCCCCCGCCCCAAGCCCCCGTCGTCAGCGCGCCGTCCAACCCCCGTCGGCCATCAGCGAAGAGCCGGTGAAGAGCGTGGAGGCGTCGGAGGCGAGGAACACCACCGCGCCCATCAGCTCCTCCAGCCTGCCCGGCGTGCCGCGCGGGATCGAGGCGGCGACGAAGGCGCGGAACTCGGGTCTTGCGAACATCGGCGCGGTCAGCGGCGTCTCGATGAAGGTCGGGCAGATCGTGTTGGCCCTGATGCCATGGGCGGCGAGGTCGAGCGCCATGGCCTTGGTGAACCCCTCCATCGCGTGTTTGGAGGCGCAGTAGACCGCGCGCTCCGGCCCCCCGACATGGCCCATCTGGGAAGACATGTTGACGATGGAACCGGCGATGCCGGCCGCGACCATGCGGCGGGCGGCGGCCTGGGCGGCGAAATAGGCGGCGCGGAGGTTGAGCGCCATGACCGCGTCGAAATCGGCCTCGTCGGTGTCGAGAAAGCTCGAATGCCGGGCGGTCCCGGCGTTGTTGACCAGCACGTGGAAGGGGGCGGCGGTCTCGAAGAAGGCGCGGGTTGCGGCGAGGTCGCAGACGTCGAGCGTCCGGGCCTCCGCCGCGCCGCCGGCGGCCCGGATGTTGGCGGCGGCGGCCTCGATCTCGGGCAGGGTGCGGGCGAGGAGCGTGACCTCGGCCCCGGCCTGGGCGAGGGCATGGGCGCAGGCGAGCCCGATGCCGCGGCCCGCGCCGGTCACCGCGGCGCGGCGGCCGTCGAGGCGGAAGGAGGGGGTGACGAGGGGCGCGGTCATGGCGGTCTCCGGCGTGGGGATTTGGGCGTGGGGTTTTGGCGCGAAGGGAGGAGGCCCGTGGCGGGCGGCGCCTGTCAAGGCGGAGGGATCGCGGGCCGCGGGGGCTGCAAGCGCCGCGTCCCGGTCGCGCCGGTGGCGACGCGGCGCCCGCGGCGCGTTGGAGCGGGGGCGCTTGCGGCCACGGGCGCCTTTGGGGCGCGGACCTCGTCCCGAGCCAGCGCCGGCGGGCGGAGGCGGTGAGGCCGGCGCATCCGCCGACCGTCACGCGGGCGCCCATCGCAACCCGCGCCACGCCGGCCGGCGGCGCGGGCATGACCTCGCCGCCGGCGCGTGAAGCGTCGCGCCGCCTCCTGCGCCGGAAGCCCGGCTCAGCCCCTCATTTCGGGAACACCACCGTCTTGTGCCCGTTCAGCATCACCCGACGCTCCAGATGCGCCTTCACCGCCTGGGCGAGCACCCGGCTTTCCACGTCGCGCCCGGCGGCCACGAAATCCTCGGCCGACATGGCGTGGCTGACCCGCTGGGTCTCCTGTTCGATGATCGGGCCCTCGTCGAGGTCGGGGGTCACGTAGTGGGCCGTGGCCCCGATCAGCTTCACCCCGCGCTCGAACGCCTGATGGTAGGGCTTGGCGCCCTTGAAGCTCGGCAGGAACGAATGGTGGATGTTGATCACCTTGCCATAGAGCCGCTTCGACAGCCCGTCCGACAGCACCTGCATGTAGCGGGCGAGGATGACGAGGTCGGCCCCGGTCTCCTTCGCCAGATCGAGCACCCGGGCCTCCTGGTCGAGCTTGGTGGCCTTGGTGACGGGCCAGTGGTGGAAGGGCACGCCCTCGCGCTCGGCATCGGCCCGGCAGGTCTCGTGGTTGGAGACGATGGCCGCGACCTCGGCGTCGAGCCAGCCGACCCGGATCTGGTAGAGCAGGTGCAGCATGGCGTGGTCGAACCTGGACACCATGATCACGATGCGCGGTTTGCGGGCCTGGTCGGAGAGCGCGATGCGCATCTCGTAGCGGTCGACGGCGGGGCGCAGCGCGCGGTCGATCTCGTCGACGCCGAGCCGGGAGGGGACCCGGAAGGCGATGCGCATGAAGAAGCGGTTGGTGAGCGGGTCCCAGAACTGGTTGGACTCGGAGATGTTGGCGCCGAGCGCCGCGAGCTCGGTGGTCACCGCCGCCACGATGCCCGGCTTGTCGTCGCAGGAGAGGTTGAGGATGCAGGTGTGCTCCTCGGCTCGCGCGGCGGCGGCGGGAGATGCGGGTGCGGGAGAGGCGGCGGGCGCGGTGTCGCTCATGTCTGGATCCTCATCGGCGGGCGCCTCGCGGTGGGATCGGCGCTGCGAGATCATGGTCACGTCATTCGCCACGTTCCGCGTCCGGGCGCGGCGTTTTCGCGCCGGATCGCGACGCGCGCAAGGGGGGGCGGGGTCGCGAGGCGGCCGGGGGGCCGCGCCGGGGACGCGGGCGCCGCGCCGGGGTCG
>NZ_JBSRTQ010000043.1:0-28838 GCF_055129145.1 Albimonas sp.
AGTTTTTTGGGTCGATCGGACTGAATACCTGGGACTACCGCCAATGTCCCGGCATCCCGACGATGGGGCGAGCCGATGAAATCCGGCTTTTACAGCCTGTTCCGGGGGGCGGGGATCAGGACCCTGCCGACGATGAGGCCACGGCCTGGCGATCCTGGCCCATTTCAAGAATGGTCAATTCTTCGGCGTTGATCCGGGCGGCTGCAAGAACCGGGACGACCACCGACGCCGACGGTGCGCCCCAGCCGTTCGATATCGGCTTGGGCCCGATGTTCATCCGACTGAACTGGCTGGTCGCGGCCGTTTGATCCCGGCTGACACAACTCAAGTTCCGTGCTGATGGTGGGGGGAACGGGAGGATGGTTCATGCCGAGACTACTGTGGATCGCTCTGGCCGCCGCAGTCCGCTGGTCTTTGGTCAGCCGCTGATGCCCCGGCCGGAGGATTTCCTGCGGCTGCTTGACCCGGTGTTCAGCAGTGCGCGTCTGACCAACAGCGGTGCGCTGCATGCCCGGTTCGAGGCCGAGCTGAGCCGATTGCTCGGCGGGACTGCCTGTCTGATGTCCTCTGGCACGATGGCGTCGGCATGTCGCTCTACGCCAAGCGGCTGGAGAGGGGCGTTCGGCGGGCGGCCCTTCCACTGGAAGGTCCGCTATTCCGCCTCACCATCCGGCCCACGCCAGCCGACGGCGCGGTGTCGGTGTCGGCGGCGCAGTTGAGCTACCTTCTCGACGGCATCGACTGGCGCAACCCGCGCCACACATGGAGGCCGGCTGCGGCAGGCTGACTCAGGGGCGGCCGTCGATGGCGATTGCGCTCCACGACGCCGGCGGGGGCCGGTAGACTCGGCGCATGGTCGACGCCGCAACCGAGATCGCAGCCCTGCGCGCCGCGCTCGCCGCCTCCGAGGCGCGAGCCGACGCCATCGCCGCCGAGGCCGCCCATGCGAAGGCGGTGCTGTCCGGCAGCGAGGCGCTGATCGCCCATCTGCGGCTGGAGATCGAGAAGCTGCGCCGCGCGGTCCACGGCCATCGCTCCGAGCGCAAGGAGCGGCTGCTCGACCAGCTCGAGTTGCAGCTGGAGGAGCTGGAGGCGGCGGCGTCCGAGGACGAGGCGCTTGCCGAAGCGGCGGCGGCGAAGGCGAAGACCGAGGTCGCCGCCTTCGAGCGGCGCAAGCCGGCGCGCAAGCCCTTCCCCGAGCACCTGCCGCGCAAGCCCGTCGTCCTGCCCGCGCCCTGCGCCTGCTCCGCCTGCGGCTCGGCGCGACTGGTGAAGATGGGCGAGGACGTCACGGAGACGCTGGAGGTCGTCCCGCGCCAGTGGAAGGTGATCCAGACCGTGCGGGAGAAGTTCACCTGCCGCGACTGCGAGCGGATCTCCCAGGCCCCCGCGCCGTTCCACGCCACGCCGCGCGGTTGGGCCGGCCCGAGCTTGCTGGCCATGATCGTGTTCGAGAAGTTCGGACTGCATCAGCCGCTGAACCGTCAGGCCGACCGCTACGCCCGCGAAGGAAGGCGTCGAGCTCAGCCTCTCGACGCTGGCCGACCAGGTCGGCGCCCTCGCCGCCGCCCTGGCGCCGCTGCATGCGCTGATCGAGGCGCATGTCATGGCGGCCGGACGGCTTCACGGCGACGACACCCCCGTGCCGTTGCTCGCGAAGGGGAAGACGAAGACGGCGCGGCTGTGGACCTATGTGCGCGATGATCGACCCTTCGGCGGGCCGGCTCCGCCTGCCGCTCTCTTCCGCTTCTCGACAGATCGGAAGGGCGAGCATCCACGCGCCCATCTTGACGGCTGGAACGGCGTGCTTCAGGCCGACGCCTACGCCGGCTTCAACGCCCTCTACGCCGTCGACCGCTCGCCGAAAGCCGTGACGGAGGCGCTGTGCTGGGCGCACGCGCGGCGCAAGCTGTTCGAGCTGGCCGACATCGCCGCCAACGCGCGCCGCGGGGACAAGGCCGCGCCGATCTCGCCGCTGGCGCTGGAGGCCGTGAAGCGCATCGACGCCGTCTTCGACGCCGAGCGCGCCATCAACGGCCTGACCGCCGACGAGCGCCTCGCCGCGCGTCAGGACAAGATCAGGCCGCTGGTCGACGATCTCCGGACCTGGATGACCGCCGAGCGCGCCCGCCTCTCGCGCCATGCGCCGGTCGCCAAGGCCATGGACTACATGCTGACCCGCTGGGACGGCTTCGCCGGGTTCCTCGAAGACGGCAGGATCTGCCTCACGAACAACGCGGCGGAACGTTCGCTCCGCGGCGTCGCCCTCGGCCGCAAGGCGTGGCTCTTCGCCGGCTCCGCGCGGGGCGGCGAGCGCGCCGCCTTCATGTACACCCTGATCGTCACCGCGAAGCTGAATGGCCTCGATCCGCAGGCCTGGCTCGCCGACGTCATCGCCCGCATCGCCAGCACCCCGATGCACCGCCTCAGCGAGCTCCTCCCGTGGAACTGGGTCGCCGAGCCTCAGATCGTCAAGGCTGCATAGCCGCGATCCTCACCGGAGGGATACCCTGAAATGATGTTGCGATCGAGTTCGCCGATATCGCGCCCCCCGAAAGGTACCACGATATCCGGTCCGGAAGGCGCGCATCCTCCCCCCAGGATAGCTTCGCCTTTCTGGCCCACGCGCCGATGCAGCGTTCGACGAGCGCCCGCACGGTCACGCCGGCGGACCGCTGCGATCCATCTCCTGGCGCGGATGGCATCCGTCCCTCGGCGCGGATCGCGCAGAGGTCAGCCCGAAGGCCGCGGACATCGGCCACGGAAAGCTCGGGCTATCGGCCGAGCGTCACCAGCGTCTGCTTGCCCGTCTCCGGATGCTCCGTCCGGACGCGCCACACCCTCCCGGAGCGCTTGCCATGCCGCATTATGAGGCCGGGGCGATCCGGATCGACGAGGTCCTTGCCGGCCGCCCGCTGGCGATATTCCATCTCCGAGACCCTCGATGCCCTGCGGCCCTTAGCGACCGTGAGCGCCTCCTGACTGGCTTCGCGAAGCGCGCCGCGCATGCTGGTCCCAAGCGCCTCCCGGAGCCGTTCGGTCGCTCGATCCCTCGATGATTCCGTCGCCCCAACACCCATCGCGCCAATGCCTCAAGGGAAAGCCGCCGCCCTGACGCGCCAGAGCCGCCCGAATTCATCAGGTTCTTGTCAGGCCGGAGCCGGATATCGCTGGATTTCACCAGACGTCGTCAGACTTTCCGGGGACGGTCCAGTCGATGGCAACGGCCTGCCTTTTCCTTGAACATCAAGGCTTGGCGACTGACTTGAACGGGCAAAGCGCGTGGTGGAGGGGGCTGGGGTTTGCGAGCCCTGCTCCGAGCCACGAACAGGGAATTCACACGCAAATTCTCGGGGTTCCCGATCGAGCTTTTCAGGATCCCGCCAGTTCCGGGAATAATGGTTATTTTTCAGAAACTTGAGTTACAGCTGGATGGGGTCCTTGAGTTACAGCTGGATGGTGTCATGGTTCGGAGCGGATCCACGCCCGACGCGGTTCAGTTCGCCCGGACAACGCTCCCGGCCGAACGCGAGCGTGCGGCGCTTGCGCGATGGCGCGGAACCGCACGCCCTCGCGGGGTCGCTGGATCGGACGCCCCGCCGGGGCCGGGCGTCCGATTTTCCGGCGGGGGTCAGATGAATTCGAAGCTGTCCCGCGTGAGCGTGGCCTCGGGGTTGACGTCGATCACCGCCAGCAGGTCATCTTCAAGGAAGACGCGGGTCCGAAATTCTCCACGCTCGAAGCGGAGATCGTCGACGCCGAGGCCGGGCTCGTAGCCGGCCAGCACCACGATGTCCTCGCCGGGCGCGAAGTCCCGCAGGCGGTCGAAGCCCCGGTGGTGGGCGAAGATGCGGAACTCGTCATCGCCGCCGCCGCCGCGCAGCACGTCGACGCCGTGGCCGCCGATCAGCAGGTCGGCGCCGCGCCCCCCCTGCATCCGGTCGTCGCCCCGCGCGCCGCGCAGCTCGTCGCGTCCGCCGTTGCCGGCGATCAGGTCGTCGTTGGCGCCGCCATGCAGGCGGTCGTTTCCGAGGAAACCGCGCAGCAGATCGGCGCCGTCCTTGCCCCGGATCAGGTCGCGACCAGCGCCGCCGATCAGCCGTTCATCGGCGGACGAGCCGATCAGCCGGTTGAAAAGGGAAGTCGGCTCCGGTTCGGGTTCGGGCTCGGGTTCGGGCATCGGTTCGATGTCGTCGTCAAGTATGGTGAAAACGGCTGTCGGCGCGATGAGCGTGGAGGTTCCGGCGGTCTGCGTGAACGCCACCTCGAACCGCTCGTCGCCCTCGACGACATCGTCGCCGACCACGGCGATCTCGATGATCTTGGACGTCTCGCCGGCCGCGAAGCTGACCGACCTCGCCACCACGCCGCCGACGAAATCCCCGGCGGTCGCCGGGGCGTCCCCGATTCCCGCGATCGCCCAGCCGACCACGTCGCCGCCCGCCAGGTCGCCGGTGCGCGACACGGTGATCGAGACCACGGACGGCGTGTCGCCGGTGCGCTCCTCGATCTCCGCGTTCTCGCCGGCGATGGAGGCCGAGATCACCGCCTCGTCGTCCTCGATCTCCACCATGCCGACCGCCGTGGTCGCGTCCCCGGCGAAGGTCGCGCCCCCCTGAAGCTCGAAGTCGACGAAGAGCCGCTCCATCCCCTCGGAAAGCGTGTCCTGCAATATGTCTATGGCGACCTGTTTCACGGTCTCGCCGATGGCGAACACCACGGCGCCCGAGACGGCGGCGTAGTCCGCCCCGGCCGTCGCCGAGCCGTCGCGGGTGGCGAAGCTCAGCGTCGTGGCCGCGGTGGCGGGGCCGTCCAGGGTGATCTCGAAGATCGCCTGCCTCACGCCGGCGTCGGCTTCCGATACGCTGAGCGTGCGGGCCGCGATGCTGGCCAGCGGGGCGCGCGTCAGGGTCGCCGTCTCGATGCGGCCGTCGGCGAACTCGATGTATTCGACATCGAGCAGGGTATGCGCGGAGCCGACCCGCACCAGGTCGCCCGAGCGGGTCACGCCCCCTGCCGCCGCCTGGGTTTCAGCGAAGACCGCGGAGTCGATGCCGTCGCCGCCGTCGATGATCGTCGTGCCGCCGAGCAGGATGAAGCGGTCGTCGCCGCCGTTGCCGTTGATCTCGTGCGCGCCGTCGTTGACGGTGATCTCATTGTCGAAGTCGTTGGCGTGCACGATCTCGCTTTCGCCATTGACGATGTAGTCCGCCTCGATCACCGAAAACGTGACCACTTCCTGCGTTCCGTCGGAGGTCTGGGCGCGGATCTCCGTCTGGCCGGTGGTGACCTTGCTGCTGACCACGGCCGAGGGCGTGCCGTTGTTGAAGATGATCTCGAACTCCACGAGGTTCTCGGCGGTGCGGGACACCTCCAGCCCTTCGAGCGAGCCCTCGAACGTCAGGCCCAGCGGCCCGTCCACCAGCGATGCCGGCGCGATCTGCTGCACCACCGTCCCGTTGAGCGACACGTCGATGTGGTCGATGGAGTCCCGGTCGATTCCCGAGACGGCGAAGGCATCCACCAGATCGGCGGGATTGACCAGTGCGACGGCGCTGTTGGAGTCGATCAGGTCGAGGCTGCTGAGATCGGCCCCCGAGCCGATGCCGAAGGCGCGCACATCCACCACGGCCTGGTCCGGCTGCCCGTCATTGACGATCTGCAGCGCGGAACTGGCCCCGCTGCCGAAGCCGTCGGACAGGAAGAAGGCGATGTTGGTGGCCGCATCGACATTGGCGAGGCTTTCGAACCACGCCTCGGCCCTGTCCAGCGCTGGACCGAAATCGGTGCCGCCGCCGGCCTCCAGGGCGTTGACCACGTCGATGGCGGCCTGCGCGTCGAGTCCGGCGATGAGGGTCGCGCTGGAATCGAAGTCCACCACCGCGAAATTCGCCCGGTCCGCCACACCCTGGTCAATCAGCGATCGGGTGAGGGCGGCGTAAGCGCTCTTGGTCTGGACGATGTTGTCGCCCGACATCGAGCCGGAGGAATCCACGATGTAGATGAAGTTGTAGAGGACGTTCTCCTCGGCGCCGATGCTCAGCTTGAAGTCGAGATCGCCGTCGAACATGAACGCCGGAAGCTCGGCGGTCAGCGACCCGATCGTGTCCCCGTCCGCGTCCAGGATCTGCTCGGAGACGTCGATGTCCGGCCCGTCCTTCAGCTTGGTCGGGTCGTCGGGGTCCGCGGCCAGCGGCACGAAGAACACGTCTCCGTCGTCGTCGACGCCGAAGCCCGCCTGATTGGGGGCCTGTAGGTCTTCGTATTCGAAGACGGCGAACTCCACCCCCACCAGCATGTCGACGCCGTTGGCGCCCCCGTTCGAATGGCTGAAGGTGATGCCGAACGCGCCCGGCGCCGGATTGTCGATGAAGAAATCGTAGTCGCTGAACAGGCCCGAGAACAGCGCCTGATCGACGCCGAAGCCGCCGATGATCTCGTCGTCGCCCCCGCCGCCCACTATGCGGTCATCGCCGCTCTGTCCGATGATCAGCTCGCGGCGGAAGCTGCCCATGATGTAGTCGTCGCCGCCCGGCGGCGGCGGTCCGACATCCGAGATGCCCAAGCCGAGCAGGACGTTGCGGGGCAGCGCGTCGGCGTCGCCGTCGCCCTTCATCGCTTCGCCGATCTGCCAGTAGGCGATTTCGGTGAGGGTTTGGGCGAGATTGAAACCCGTCGCCGGATCGCCGCCGGCGCCGTTGGTGTGCGCGCCGAGCACGAGGTCCGCGTCGATGGACGCGAGCACCGACGCTGCCGGCAACCCCGACTTGTCGAGGATCAGGCCGGACCCGCTCTGCCCGCCTTCGGTGTCGAGGGTCTGGGTGTAGGTGACGTCGGTGGCGGTCGCGGCGTTGATCGTGCCCGAGGCCGTGTAAGCGGTGCGCCCGGAATTGTCGACGTTGACCGAAAGGACCGGATCGGTGACGATCCAGGGGAATCCGGTGACCGAGACCGGCAGGGTCTTGAGGTCCTGCGGATCGTAGGCGAGCAGAAGACCCAGCACGCCGCCGGCGCCGATCAGCCCGGCATTGGTCTTGACCAGAGCCATGTCCGATCCGGTGATAATGGTCACCCCGGCGATGTTCAGATCGGCCGCGGCGATCGCGGTGGGCGGATTGGCCCGGCTCGGCAGCGCGTTGACCGCTGAGCCGAGCGTGATCCGGCCGGCGGCGTTGCCGCCCATCACGTGATTGGCGGTCAGCGCGAAATTCGCGCCGATCATGTAGCCCGAGCCCGGGATGAACCCGCCGCCCGCCGCCACCGTGTCGATGGCGACCATCGCGTCGTTGACGCTTGCCGCGGGCACCAGAGTCCGTTCGTCGCTTCCACCCACAACCGACATGTCGTCCACCCTGCTTCAAATGTCGGGCGCTCCGTTCAGTCCGGAAGCGCCAGGCTGCAAAACCTCCGTTCCCCATCCCCATGGGTTTCGAACAGGAGGCGATGATCTAGGAACACCGCCGGGCCCGCGCCGTCGAAACGGCGCAGAAGCTCGGGCGGATCATTTGGTCGGAAGCGGTAGAGAAGCACCGCGGCCCCGCGCTCGCCGTCGGGAGACGCGGTTTGGGTGATCGCGAGAAAGCGGCCGTCCACGGCCAGCGCGCCGCCGGCGTCGAGGACGTCGGCAGGCGCCCCCGCGATTTCCACGGCGGTTCGGGCCTCGCCGAACATATCGGCGGAGGAGGTTGCGGCGAGGAAGTCGCCGAGCGCGACCGCCCGACCGGACGGAGCGATCGCGCCATAGGCTCCGGCGAGAAAACGCGGCGCGTCGCGGCCCGCGAGATCGTGGATCCAGGCGCCGCTCTCCGCAGGCGCGCCCACGATGAGGCCCCCCTTGGCGATGGCGAGGGACCCGCCGAACCACGCGGCGCGGGTCGGGTCGGGGGCGGCCAGCATGCGGGTTGTCCCACCCGCCGCGATCACCACCTCGCCCGCCGGATCGAGGTCGCCCGGCGCGAGACGCGACCAGGCGAGCACGCCGTCGCCGGCGGCGACCGCATGGCCGACGCGCCCCTCCGCCCCGGAGGTCGCCAGCCGGCGCAACATGCCGTCCGCTTCGCGCACGAACACCGCTCCGCCGCCGCCCGCCTGGGGCGAGGCCGCGACGATCAGCCGATCGCCATCCGCCGCGAGGGCCGCGCCGAATCCCGGCTCGAGCACATCCGGGGCGACGATCTCCTCGACGGCCCAGCCATCGCGGTCCTCACGCAGGATCGCCACGTGACCGGCGCCCGGAAAGCCTGCGGCAAGCCGCCCGCCCACCACGGCCAGCGCCGATGCCGCGACGGGCATGCGGGTCGCGGCGCAATCGAGGCGCTCGGAAGCGGCGGATATCGCGGGATGAACCAAGGTCGACATGATGAACACGACATTGAATACTGCGCCCCGACGTCCGGTCGCGCCAAACAACATTATGCGAATAAATTCGACCAAGCTAGTTAATTTCCCGACTTTATTTAACCAACGTTATTAAAGCACCCTGAATAATGTCCGTATCTCAAGATGCTACGCCACTCTCAGTGACGGCATCAAGTTGAATCTTGGAGGATAGGGCGTCAGTTTTCCGAGACAGGGTCCGCACGGCAAGGCGTTTTTTTATGGACGTTTGAACCGCTTAGCCAAGCATGGGTCGATGCTCGCGGCACGCCGCCTCGTAGCGGAACCGCCGGCCTCGTTCAGGGCGCTTGCGCACAAGGCGGAAGACAGCCCGCCCGCGTTGAAATCGTCGCCCCTTCGCCCCGTCCTGCCCGATGCTGCGAACCGGTCCGGGCGGCGTGCGAAAAGTTGCAGCCGCACACCATCATGCGCCTGAAGCGTCGTTTCACCGGCGTCTGGCGAGGGTCGCCAGCCGGTCGGCATCGTCGCCGACACCTCGCGCGGGCCGCGCCGGGCCCGGCTCACCATCGCCCAGGCGCTCGGCCATTTCCGGCTGGAGCGCCACGCCCCGACCTCGCCCGGCGGGTTCGACTGCCGTCCGTCCGACCTGCGCGAAGGCGGCTTCAAGACCCCCATCAGCGGCAGGAGACCGAAGCCAACCGCTTCTCGATCTCGCGGCCGGCCCCGCCGCGGCTGACCCGGCCCTGGATCGAGGCCGACCCCGACCTGATGTCCGACGCGCGGGAGATCAGCCGCCAGGCGGCGCTGATCCGCTGCGTCGAATTTCACGACGAGCCTCTTGCGGCGATCTTCTCCCGGAACGGCCACGTGACCGGCATCTCCCGCGGCCGGCGTCGCCCGTGGATCAGGCTGAACCCTGGCGACCCGCTCGGCGGGCTGACCACGGCGGGCCGCATCTTCGCCAGCGGTCGAACCGGCCGCACCATGATGCGCGAGGCGACGCCGGCCGCCTGGCTGCCGGATCCCGACATCGCACTCTTCGAGCAGGCCAGCATTTCCGCGAACGGATTGCCTCGCGTCGAGCGGCCCATCCCTCCAAGCGGTCCTGATCCGAGCCGGAGACGCAGGTCTCCAGGCTGCGCCAGGCGGAGCGCGTCGATGAACATGTCAAACCAAACCGACTGATCGAAGTCCGAGGCTCTGGGCCTTCGCTACGGTCCGGATGCGGTTCCGTCCGCCGGTCCGTGGAACGCCCATATCGATCTGCTTCTTTCGCACCGTTCGATCCGCGGCTACCGGCCGGATCCGCTGCCGGATGGAAGGCTCGAGACGATGATCGCCGCGGCGCAGTCGGCGGCGACGAGTTCCAATCTCCAGACCTGGTCCGTGGTGGCGGTGACCGACCCTGCGGCCAAGGCGGCGCTGGCGGAGGTTGCGGGCAATCAGAAGCATATCGGGCAGTGCCCGCTTTTTCTGGTCTGGCTCGCCGACCTCTCCCACAACCAGAGGCTTGGCGCCGAGGAAAAGGCCGATCTGCCCGTCACGGCTTGCCTCGAGACGTTCCTGGTCGCCGCGATCGATGCGGCCTTGGCGGCCCAGAATGCGGTGGTGGCCGCCGAATCCCTCGGCCTTTCGACCGTCTACATCGGCGCCCTGCGCAATGATCCCATCAAGGTGAAGGAACGGCTCGGGTCACGGTCGCGGCACTGCGCACTGCGTCGGTCATTAGCATGCCCTCGAAGCCGTCGATCTCCGTCGGATCCGCCGGCACGATGTCGAGCGCGTGGGCGAAGGCCGCCGCCGGAACCGCGGCTTGGGTCATGCTGGCGAGCCGATGCACGGTCGCCGCCAACAGGTCCGGTTCCTGGCGAATGTCGGAGAGCTGACGCAGTCGAGGGTCAGCGCCCCAGCTCCCCGCCTCCGGAGGTCCGCTACAGCGCCTCGATCATGGTCGCCACCGCCCGGCGGTCGCGTTCGGACAGATCCTTAAGCTCCCGGCGCATGCGGTGGAGTTCGACGTCGTCGGCCGTCGGCTCCGCCGCCTCGCCGGTCAGAACCTCGACCACGCTCCCGAAAGGCTCGGCCGGCTTGTGGACCAGCTCGAACGACGGGTCGGCGCTGCGCTTTGTCTCCAGCTCCCGGCCAGCCTGCTGGAGCTCGCGCCGATAGGGGGCCGGCGCCCCCGCCGCGCCCCCATACCTTGCCGCGCGTCATCGACCTGGGGTTGGCTGCCGAACAGGGCACGCCGCTGATCGCTGCCTTTCTCGTATGGAACACGTCGCTGGAGGCCTCAGGCGGCCTCGCCGAAGCGCCGCGCGAGGCCCCGCCGCTCGACCGGCCCGGCTTCTTGCGGCCGGACGCGGGGCGCTGCGCGTCCGGTTGCGCGCCGTGCCATGCCGATCCGCTCAGCCCGCCCGGCGCGACCGCGGGCGTCATGCCCCCCGCCCCCCCGCGCTGAAGGCAGGGCTGGTGGGATGGCGGAACCGGGAGCTGGCTCGCATTGCGCGCCACGGCGTGATGATGACCGGGGGCCCGCCTGGTCCGGGAAGGATCGCGAGGAAGAGGTCCGGGCGACGGTCGCCTTCCTGCACGACATGTCCGGCATGTCGCCCGCCCCTTGCCGCGCCCTGACCTTCGGCGAGGCGCAGGCGGGCGACCCGACGGGCGGAACGGCCCGGGACGGGAGGCCGCAGGCGGAGCCGCCCCCGGCCCGGTCGCTCAGCTCGCCGTCCTCGCCCCCCCTGTGGCCGACTGCGAGCGCCGCCACCGTGACGACGGTTTGGGCCACGGCGAAGGCCCGATCCCGCGGCTCGACCTTCAGCCTCGTCCGGTGCTTCAGGCGGCGCTGGAGGCCTGCGCCTCCGGCCAGCGACGCGGCGGCGTGATGCAAGCGGCCGCGGAGGAGAGGCTTTCGCCCGAGGTTCGGGCCAGTCTCGGGGCCAGTCTCGCCGACCCTGTCGCCCGCGTCCCGACCCGGCCATGGCCTTTCATGCGCAACGGGGCGCCCGAGCGTCGCGCGCGCGGCGAACGCATCGCGCGCCGCTTCCTGCCGGTTGAGGACGTGGCCGCCTGGGTCAGCCGCCTCGGCCCCCGGGGGCCCGGTCCCGATGCGAGAGCATCGGACGGGTCCGGTCCGCATCCTTGGCGCGAGGAATTTCCGCGGATCCCGGGCCAGCACGCCGCCTGTCCGGAGGCGCAGTCGACGCTGTTCGCGGCCGACGCTCCGCGGGGGGCGGGCGGTTCTCCCATCTCATGGACGCTGCGGCGCACGCCCTTTTCCCGCACGACATCGACGCCGTCGCCCTGTGGCACGCCTCGCGCCCGACCGCGCCGCGCTGACGGGCGCGCGGGACGCGAGCCCCGCCGGCTATGCGGCGAGGCCCGCAAGCGTGCCCGCGACTCGCGCAGGGCTCTCGAAGCGAGGCGGGCCGCAAGGGGGGCGGCGGAGCCGCGGCCGGGGTCCTCCCGCCGGGGCCGGGAGGTCTCAGATGAACGGCTTCCCGCCCGTCACCGCGACGGTGGCGCCTGACGTGTAGCTCGACGCAGGATCCGCCAGCATGACGTAGGCCGAGGCCAGCTCCGCGGGCTGCGCCGGCCTGCCCATGGGATAATTCGCGCCGAAGTTGGCCACGCTTTTCACGGGAAGCGTGGCGGGGATCAGAGGCGTCCAGACCGGGCCGGGCGCCACGCAGTTCACCCGGACGCCCCGGGGCGCGAGCGCCTGCGCCAGGCCCGCGGTGAAGTTCTGGATCGCCCCCTTGGTCGTGGCGTAGGCGAGAAGACCCGGGTTGGGCATGTCAGAATTCACCGACGCGGTGTTGATGATCGCGCAGCCTTCCGACATCAGCGGCGCGGCGGCCTTAGACAGATAGAACATCGCGTGAATGTTGGTGCGGAAGGTGAGGTCCCATTCCTCGTCGGGAATGTCTTCGAACGTATCGAAATGCATCTGGTGCGCCGCATTGTTGACCAGCAGATCCAACCGGCCGAAGGCGTCGTGGGCGCTTTTCACGATGGCGCGGCAATGGTCGGCGGACTGGATGTCGCCGCGCAGCAGCAGCGCCCGCCGTCCCTCGTCCTCCACCAGCTTCCGGGTGCGCTCGGCATCGGCGTCTTCCGAGAGGTAGGAGATCGCGACATCCGCCCCTTCGCGCGCGAAGGCCAGCGCCACGGCGCGACCGATGCCGCTGTCCGCGCCGGTGATCAGCGCCGCCATGCCGGTCAGCCGGCCCGAGCCGCGATAGGAACGTTCGCCATGATCGGGCGCAGGCGACATCGCATCGACCTCGCCGGGCACGGCCTGGCTCTGGGGGGGGAAGGGAGGCTTGGGATGGGTCATGTCGCGGTCTCCTGCGTCTCCTGCACGTGCCGGGCGTTTCCGCTTGTTGCGATGGTTGCCCGGGCACTCATGTCTTGAATGACGTCGAGCCCGGCGTCGGAAAGTCAACGAAAGCGCGAGAAACCACAAAATCACCCCACAGATGGCGCCTTTTCGCGGCGGCGGTCGGCGGTCTTCGCGGAGAAACGATGCAAAAGCGCCTCATGCGATCCGCACAAGATCCGCGCGTCTTTTCGCCGGCCGCGGATGTGCGCGATCAATCCGGTCCCCGGCGAACCAGCGGTCGAACAACTGGAAACGGTCCGAGGTCATCGCCTCTCCGGCGCAGGCGCTTTCCATCGCCTCGATGACGCCCGGACGTCCTGATCGGCGGGGGCGCCGTCAGGACTTCCCTGTTTTGCGGTCGGAAGGGGTATTCGAACCGCCGTCCGTTTCGTCCTCGCGATCAGGCTGACCCCGCTTGAACTCCTCCGGGCGGTGGGACGAGCCCTCGTGGTCGCCCTGCGCATTGGGCCGAGACCCCGGATCGGGACGCTTTTCCTTGGCGGGTTTGGGTTCGTTGGCCATGATGCCGTTCTCCTTGCGATGGCGGCGCGTCCGCTAGCCCGCGGATGACGCCCGATCCGGTTGCGACGTCCGCAGGCTGTCGCGCCCGGCCGTCGGCCATGATCGCGCGGCGCCACGGCGATGCCGCCCTCGGCTTCAGTTGAAGTAGCGCGTGATTTCACCCCGGCCAACGCCGCACCCGCGTGGCGGCCGCGCGCCCGACGCCCCGGAGCCGACGTTTGTCCGCGGATCAGGGGCGAGGCGCGGGCTTATCGGAACGTCGGCGGACGGGACGCGGCCCATGGGATCCGGCCAGCGCGATCGACCCACTTATTTGCATTCTTTCGGAACAAATCCATTTGGTTTCAAGAGAAACGAAAAAGGTTCGGCCGTGAGTGAATTCGAGAGAACAAACATCGACGGGAGAACATCCGCCATGAACGACGCGACGCAGCGACACGCGCGCTCCGCTGACGCGCCGGGCCAGACGCCCATGGCGCGGTTGGCGATCGAACGGATCTCCCCCAGCGTGGACATGGGGCGGTTCGCCGCCAAGGCGGTGGCCGGATGGCCGGTCGAAATCGAGGCCGACATCTTCTGCGACGGGCATGAGGTGCTCGGCGCCGAAATCGTGACGCATACGCCGGGAGGCCCGCTCCGGACCGAACCTCTCGCCTATGTGGTCAACGACCGCTGGCGGGGACAGGTGGCCTTCGACGGGCCGGGCCCGGCCGCCTTCGTGATCCGCGCCTGGCGGGACGTCTGGGGCACGTGGTCGCGCGATACCGCCAAGAAGGTCGCCGCCGGCCAGTCGGTCGAGGTCGAGATCCTCGAGGCGCGCGGCCTGCTCAAGGGTCTGCGGGCCAAGGGCGCGGATGCCGATCTGCTCAAGGCGCTGCGCACCGCCGCCAAGGCGCGCGACGGGCAGGCGGCGCTGCTGTCGGACGAGGCCTCCGAACTGATGTCCCGCATCGGCCCCCGCGCCAACGTCACCGAGACGCCCGCCATGCCGATGTGGATCGACCGCGAGCGCGCGGCCTTCTCGGCCTGGTACGAGCTTTTCCCCCGCTCGATGGGCGGGCCGGAACGGCATGGCGGATTCGCGGATGTCGAGACGCATCTCGACTACGTCGTGGATCTCGGCTTCGACGTGCTCTACTTCCCGCCGATCCACCCGATCGGCACGACCAATCGCAAGGGCCGCAACAACAGCCTGAAGGCCGGGCCCGAGGATATCGGCTCGCCCTACGCCATCGGCTCGCCCCAGGGCGGGCACATGGAGACGCATCCCGAACTCGGCACGCTGGAGGATTTCGACCATCTGGTCGCCGCCGCCGGGGCCAAGGGCTTGGACATCGCGCTCGACATCGCGCTGAACGCTTCGCCCGATCACCCGTGGATGAAGACGCATCCCGAGTGGTTCGAGTGGCGGCCCGACGGCTCGATCAAATATGCCGAGAACCCGCCCAAGAAATACGAGGATATCGTCAACTTCCGATACTACCTCGACGACGGAGCGCCGAACTGGCCGTTCTGGCAGGCCGTGCTCGACATGTTCCGCTTCTGGGCGTCCCACGGCGCCACCATCTTCCGCGTCGACAATCCGCACACCAAGCCCTTCCCGTTCTGGGAATGGCTGATCGCGGACCTGCGCGCCGATCATCCCGGCGCGATCTTCCTGGCCGAGGCCTTCACCCGGCCCAAGGTGATGAAGCGGCTGGCCAAGCTGGGCTACAACCAGAGCTACAGCTACTTCACCTGGCGCAACACCAAGCAGGAGCTGACGGAGTACCTGACCGAGCTGACCACGACCGATTGCCGCGACCACATGCGGGTGAACTTCTTCGTCAACACGCCCGACATCAATCCGGTCCCGCTGCAGACCTCCGGGCGGCCCGGGTTCCGGACGCGCGCGATCCTGGCCGCCAGCCTCGCGGGGAACTGGGGCCTCTATTCGGGGTTCGAGTTCTGCGAGGGCGCGCCGATGCCCGGCAAGGAGGAATATCTCGACTCCGAGAAATACCAGCTCCGCCATCGCGATCCGGACGCGCCGGGCAACATCAAGGACGATGTGCGCCTGATCAACCGCCTGCGCCGCGAACGGCCCGCCCTGCGCGACCAGATGAACCTGCGTTTCATCCCCGCCTTCGACGACCGCGTGCTGGCCTATCTGCGCCATGACCCCGACACGGGCGATGCGGTGCTGTTCCACGTCCTGCTCGACCCTCATCACGGGGCCGAGTTCGAATTCGAGGTGCCCTTGTGGGAATTCGGCCTGCCGGAGGAGGCCTCCGTCGAAGTGCAGGACCTGATCAACGGCAACACGTTCACCTGGCATGGCATGAAGCACCGCCTGTCGCTGGACCCGGAAAACCGCCCCTACGCCATTTGGAAATTGACCCCGCCGGGAGGCGCACGATGACTGTCCAGGACCCTGCCGCCACGATCCTCGCCGACGCCGACCGCGAGGACTGGTTCAAGGACGCGGTGATCTACCAATGCCACGTCAAGGCCTATCAGGACTCGAACGCCGATGGGATCGGCGACTTCAAGGGGCTGATGCAGCGGCTGGACCACATCCAGTCGCTGGGCGCGACCGCCGTGTGGCTGCTGCCCTTCTACCCGAGCCCGCTGCGCGACGACGGCTACGACATCGCGGAATTCAAGGCGGTGAACCCGCAATACGGCGACATGGACGACTTCCAGGCGTTCGTGGACGAGGCGCATCGGCGCGGGCTGAAGGTGATCACCGAGCTGGTCATCAACCACACCTCGGACCAGCACGAATGGTTCCAGCGCGCCCGCCGCGCGCCGAAGGACTCGCCCGAGCGGGATTACTACGTCTGGTCGGACGATCCCTCGAAATGGATGGACACGACCCGGGTGATCTTCAACGACACCCATGACAGCAACTGGACATGGGACCCGATCGCCGGCCAGTTCTACTGGCACCGCTTCTTCGATCACCAGCCGGACCTGAACTTCGACAATCCCGCCGTCCTGGAGGAAGTGCTGAGCGTCATGCATTTCTGGCTCGACAAGGGCGTCGACGGGCTGCGGCTCGACGCGATCCCCTATCTGGTCGAGCGCGACGGCACCAACAACGAGAACCTGCCCGAGACGCATGACGTGCTGAAGGCGATCCGCAGGGATCTGGACGCGCATTATCAGGGACGGATGCTGTTGGCCGAGGCCAACCAGTGGCCCGAGGACACCCGCCCCTATTTCGGCGACGGCGACGAATGCCACATGGGCTTCCACTTCCCGCTGATGCCCCGGATGTACATGGCCGTCGCCCAGGAAGATCGCCACGCGATCAGCGACATCATCCGCCAGACGCCCGAGATCCCCGAGGAATGCCAATGGGGCATCTTCCTGCGCAACCATGACGAGCTGACGCTGGAAATGGTGACCGACCGGGAACGCGACTACCTGTGGGAGACCTACGCCGCCGACAAGCGGGCGCGGATCAACATGGGCATCCGGCGTCGTCTGGCGCCCCTGATGCAGAACGACCGCCGCAAGATCGAGCTGCTGAACTCCATGCTTCTGTCGATGCCCGGCACGCCGATCATGTATTACGGCGACGAGATCATGATGGGCGACAACATCTATCTCGGCGACCGCGACGGCGTGCGCACCCCGATGCAGTGGTCGGCCGACCGCAACGCCGGGTTCAGCCGCGCCGATCCGCAGCGCCTTTACCTGCCCACGATCCAGGACGCCGTTCACGGCTACGAGGCGGTGAACGTCGAGGCGCAGATCGCCTCCCCGTCGAGCTATCTCAACTGGATCCGGCGCATGGTCGCGGTCCGCAAGCGGCATGACGTCTTCGGGCGGGGCGAGATCGACCTGCTCTATCCCGCCAACCGCAAGATCCTCGCCTATATCCGTCGCGACAAGACCGTCGAGGCGGGGGCCGAGGGCGATGGCGCGGTGCTGTGCGTGGCCAACCTGAGCCGCGCGCCGCAGGCCGTCGAAATCGACCTGAGCCGCTACAAGGGCCGGGTGCCGGTCGAGCTGGTCGGCCAGTCGCCCTTCCCGCCGGTGGGCGAGCTGCCCTACATGCTGACGCTTCCGGCCTACGGCTTCTTCTGGTTCGTGCTCGCCTCCGAAACGGACGCGCCCGACTGGCACACGCCGATCCCGCCGGTCCTGCCCGATTTCGTGACGCTGACCACCCGCGACGGCAAGCTCTCGACCGCGCTGGCGTCGCGGGAGGCGCGGCATTTCGAGAAGACCTCCTTGCCGCAATACATCGCCCTGCAGCGCTGGTTCGCGGGCAAGGGCGGCGGCGCGGGCTCGGTCTCGCTGCGCCCGCTGGGAGAGCTGGGCGGGGGTCGGCACCTGCTGGCCACGATGGAGGTCGAGGTCGACGGCGAGATGCAGACCTACTTCCTGCCGCTCACCGCCGTCTGGGACGAGGCGGCGCTCAGCCTGTCGCCCAAGGCGCCCGCGACGCTCGCCAAGCTGCGTCGCGCCAACAGGGTCGGCGACCTGCGCGACGGCGCCTCGGACGAGGACATGGCGCGCGCCCTGCTGGACGCGATGCGCGAGGGCCGCGAGATCAAGGGCGACGGCGGCAGGCTGGTCTTCGAGGGCGCGCATCTGCCCCCCGAAGACGAAGCGGGCGATCCGCGCCTGATGGGCGCCGAGCAGTCCAACGCCTCGGTCGCCTTCTCGGACGTGCTGGTGCTCAAGCTCTATCGCCGCGTCCGCGAGGGGGTGCAGCCGGATATCGAGGTGCCGCGCTTCCTGACCGAACAGACCAGCTTCGACGCCACGCCGCGCCTGCTGGGCGCCATCACCTGGGTCGCCGACGACGGGACCGAAACGGTGCTGGCCGCCGCCAGCGCCTTCGTTCCGAACCAGGGCGACGCCTGGACCTTCGTCACCGAGGGGCTGGACCGCGAGATGGAGGCCCGCGAAGCGGGTCGGGCGGGCGACGACCGGCCGCTCTCCATCGGCGCGCTCGAGCTCGGCACGCTGCTCGGCCGGCGCACGGGCGAGATGCACGCCGCCCTCGCCACCGGCGACGGCGCCTTCGGGACCGAGCCGATCACGGCGGAGGGCCTCGCGGCGCTGGTGTCCGAAACGCGGGCCGAGGTCGCCGCCACGCTCGACCGGCTCGACCCCGCGCAGCTTGCCGGCGAGGCGGCCGAAACGGCGACGCAGGTCCTCGGCATGCGCGACGCCGTGCTCGCGCGCATCGACGCGGTGGGTCGCCATGCGCCGTCGGGGGCCGAGACCCGCGTGCATGGCGACTATCACCTCGGTCAGGTGCTGGTGGCGCACAATGATCTCGCCATCATCGACTTCGAAGGGGAGCCGTCGCGCGGTCTGGCGGAGCGGCAGGCCAAATCCTCGCCGCTGCGCGACGTCGCGGGCATGCTCCGCAGCTTCGACTACGCGCTCCGGACCGCGCTGGAGCGCCGCGTGGAAGGCGGCGCCGACCCTGCGCGAACGGCGGCGCTGGTCGAGGAATGGCGCGCCTCGACCGCCGGGACGTTCCTGGCGGAATGGCGGGCCGTCGTCGGCGCCGAGCTGCGCGGAGAGGCCGGGTTCGAAGCCGCGCTGCTGGACCTCTGGCTGATCCGCAAATGCGCCTACGAGATCGAATACGAACGCGCCTTCCGGCCCGCCTGGATCGGCGTGCCGCTGAAAGGCCTGCTGCAGGTCATGGGGGAAGCCTGATGCCGATCCAGTCCGACCAGCCCCACGACGAGCGCACCCTGGAAATGATCGTGCGCGGGCGTCTTTCCGACCCGTTCTCCGTGCTGGGCATGCACGGCGCGCCGCCGTCGATCACGGTCTTCGCCCCCGACGCGGGCGAGGTCGAGGTGATCGACGCGAAGGGCAAGACCCTCGCCGCGATGGATCGCATCCACGCGGAGGGAGTGTTCCATGCCGCCTTCCCGCGCCGCAAGGGACCCTTCGCCTACCGCCTGCGCTGCCGCGCGGGCGACCACGAATGGGAGCGGGAGGACCCTTACCGCCTGCCCCCGATCCTGGGCGAGATGGACGAATATCTGCTCGCCGAGGGCCGGCACGAGGAGCTCTGGACCCGGCTCGGCGCGCGCCCGATGACCCATGAGGGCATCTCGGGCGTCGGCTTCGCCGTCTGGGCGCCCAACGCGCGGCGCGTGTCGGTGGTCGGCCACTTCAACGCCTGGGACGGGCGCCGCCACCCGATGCGCCGCCGTCTGGGCGGCGGCCTGTGGGAGATCTTCGTCCCCGGGGTGACCGAGGGCGATCTCTACAAGTTCGAGATCGTCGGCGTGCACGGAGAGGTCCTGCCGCTCAAGGCCGACCCGCTGGCCCGCCGCATGGAGGCGGCGCCCGGCGACGCGTCGATCGTTACGCAGCAGCGGCACGCCTGGCGCGACGACGCCTGGATGACGAAGGGCCGGCGCGACCTGCGCGGCGAGCCGGTCTCGATCTACGAGGTCCATCTGGGATCCTGGCGCCGGGGCGACGGCGACCGGGTGCTGTCCTATGCCGAGGTCGGGCCGATGCTGGCCGACTATGTCCACGACATGGGCTTCACCCATGTGGAGTTCCTGCCGCTTTCGGAACACCCCTACACGCCGTCCTGGGGCTACCAGCCCATCGGGTTGTTCGCGCCGACCTCGCGCTTCGGGGGGCCGGACGATTTCGCCGAGATGGTCGATCACCTGCACGGGCGCGGCATCGGCGTGATCATGGACTGGGTGCCCGCCCACTTCCCGTCGGATGCCCACGGGCTCGCCCGCTTCGACGGCACCGCGCTTTACGAGCATGAGGACCCGCGCCTCGGCTTCCACAAGGACTGGAACACGCTGATCTACAATTACGGCCGTTCGGAAGTGTCGAACTTCCTGCGGGCCTCGGCGCTCTATTGGACAAGCGAGCTGCATGTCGACGCGCTGCGCGTCGATGCGGTCGCCTCGATGCTCTATCTCGACTATTCGCGCAACGACGGCGAGTGGATCCCCAACCGTTATGGCGGGCGAGAGAACCTCGACGCCATCGACTTCCTGCGCGACGTGAACGCGCAGATCGGCGCGCGCACCCAAGGGCACACCATCGCCGAGGAATCCACGGCCTTCCCGGGCGTGTCCCGTCCCACCGGCGAAGGCGGGCTCGGCTTCGACTTCAAGTGGAACATGGGCTGGATGCACGACACCCTGTCCTACATGGCCGAAGATCCGATCAACCGGCGCTTTCACCACGACAAGATGACCTTCGGCCTGCACTACGCCTACACCGAGAATTTCGTGCTGCCGATCAGCCATGACGAGGTCGTGCACGGCAAGGGCAGCCTGCTGGGCAAGATGCCGGGCGACGCCTGGCAGCGCATGGCCAACCTGCGCGCCTATCTGGCGTGGATGTGGACCCATCCGGGCAAGAAGCTGCTCTTCATGGGCTGCGAATTCGGGCAGGAGCGGGAATGGTCGCATGACCGGTCGCTCGACTGGCATCTGCTGGAGGATCCCAAGCACGCCGGCCTGCAGCGGCTGGTGCGCGATCTCAACGCGCTCCACCGCGACCATCCGGCGTTGCACCGTCTGGATTGCGCGCCCGAAGGGTTCCGCTGGATCAATGGCGGGGACGCCGAGAACAACGTGTTCAGCTTCCTGCGCCTGTCCGACGACGGGGCGCCGCCGGTCGCGGTGATCTGCAATTTCGCCCCGGTTCCGCGCTCCGACTTCCGCGTCGGCCTGCCCTCGGGCGGCGTGTGGCGCGAGGCGTTCAACAGCGACGCCGCCGAATACGGCGGCACCGGAACCGGCAACGGCGGTGCGGCGGAGGCGGGCGGCGAGGCCTGGCACGGTCAGCCGGTTTCGGCCTCGCTGACTCTGCCGCCGCTCGCGACCATCGTCCTCACTCCTCAGACCTGAAACGAGCAAAGATGTCTCCGAATTACGTTGTGCATGCCGGCAGCCCCGCGCCTTTGGGCGCGACCTGGGACGGCAAGGGCGTGAACTTCTCGCTTTTCTCGGCCCATGCCGAGCGGGTGGAGTTGTGCCTTTTCAACGCCGGCGGCACGCGCGAGATCGCGCGGATCCCGCTGCCCGAGCACACCCATCAGATCTGGCATGGCTACCTGCCTGACGTGCGGCCCGGCGATCTTTACGGCTACAGGGTCCACGGGCCCTACGCGCCCGAGGCGGGGCATCGCTTCAACCCCAACAAGCTGCTGCTGGACCCTTGCGCCCGCGCCCATGTCGGCGGGCTGAAATGGCATGACGCGCTGTTCGGCTACCGCGTCGGTCACCGGCGTGAAGATCTCAGCTTCGACCGCCGCGACAGCGCGCGGCTGATGCCGAAATGCGCCGTGGTGTCGGGCGCCGCCGCCTGGGGCGGGGATGTCCGGCCGCGGACGCCGTGGTCGAAAACCGTCATCTACGAGGCCCATGTCGGCGGGATGACCGCCGGCGCCGATCATCTGGCAGAGCCGATCCGCGGAACCTTCGAGGGCCTGGCCGATCCCGGAACCATCGCCCATCTCCGGAAACTGGGCGTCACCGCGATCGAGCTCCTGCCGATCCACGACTTCGCCGACGACCGCCATCTGCTCGAAAAAGGGCTGGTCAACTGGTGGGGCTACAACACGATGGGCTTCTTCGCGCCCGCCGCGCGGTACCTGGTGCAGCCGGCCGCGTTGCAGGAATTCCGCGTCATGGTCCGCCGCCTGCATGACGCAGGCATCGAGGTGATCCTGGACGTGGTCTACAACCACACCGCCGAGGGCAACCAGATGGGCCCGACCCTGTCCTTCCGCGGCATCGACAACGCGTCCTATTACCTGCTGGGCGACGATCCACGCTATTGCTTCGACACCACGGGGACGGGGAACACCCTGAACCTCGAGAACGCGAACGTCATGCAGATGGTGATGGATTCGCTCCGTTACTGGGTCGAGGACTGCCATGTCGACGGCTTCCGCTTCGACCTCGCCTCCACGCTGGCGCGGCGGCGGGATCATTTCGACCGACAGGCGCCCTTCCTGACCGCCGTGCATCAGGACCCGGTGCTGAACCAGGTCAAGCTGATCGCCGAGCCGTGGGACACGGGCGCCGGCGGCTATCAGGTCGGCAACTTCCCCCCCGGCTGGGCCGAATGGAACGACAGCTATCGCGACACCGTCCGCGCCTTCTGGAAAGGCGACGAGGGGCAGGCGCCGGCGCTGGCCGACCGGCTGCTCGGCTCGGCGAGCACCTTCGAGCACGAGGGACGGCGGTCATGGACCAGCGTCAACTTCATCACCGCCCATGACGGGTTCACGCTGAGGGACCTCGTCAGCTACAACGACAAGCACAACGAGGCCAATGGCGAGGACAATCGCGACGGCCATTCCCACAACCTGTCCTGGAACCACGGCGCCGAAGGCCCGACCGAGGACGAGGGCGTCCTCGCCCTGCGCGACCGCCAGCGCCGCAACCTGATGGCCACGCTGATGCTGAGCCAGGGCACCCCCATGGTGCTGATGGGCGACGAGAACGGGCGCACGCAGGGCGGCAACAACAACGCCTACTGCCAGCCCGGCGAGATGAACTGGTTCGACTGGCAGGCCGAGGACCCGTTCGAGGATTTTCTGCGCGGCCTCATCGCCGTCCGCAGGGCCAAGCCGGTGCTGACCGCCGAACGCTTCCTGCACGACAGCGACGACAATCCCGAGGGCCGCTTCGTCAATTGGCGCCGACTGGCCGGCGGCGATATCGCGCCCGAGCAATGGCAGGATCCGGAACGGCGCGCCGTCGCCGTCAGCTTCCACGGACGCGACGAGGCGACGCTGTTCCTCGCCATGAACGCCAGCCCGGATGAGCGCGAGGTCATCCTGCCCGAGGGCCGCTGGCGCCGCATCATCGACACCGCCCAGGGCTCGGCCGCCCCGCAGGGCTTCGGCGCGCCCGTCGAAGGCGTCCTGACCCTGACCGACCGCGCCCTGGTCCTTCTGGAGCTTGCGCCATGAAGCCGCCCGCCTGGGGCGCCGTCCCGACCGAGAGCGGCACCCGCTTCCGCATCTGGGCGCCCGGGCCCGACAGGCTCGACCTGATCCTGCCCGACGGCGCGCACGCGATGGAGGCCGAGGGCGACGGCTGGTGGTCTCTGACCGCCGACGCGCCCCCCGGCGTCGAATACGCCTACCGCCTGCCCGACGGCACGGAAGTGCCCGACCCCGCGTCGCGCCGGCAGGCGGGCGACGTGCATTCCCGCTCGATCGTCGCCTCGGACGCCTATGACTGGCAACACCCGCGCCCGGAGCGGCCCTGGCACGAGGCGGTGATCTATGAGCTGCATATCGGCGCCTTCACCCCCGAAGGCACCTATCGCGCCGCCATCGACAGGCTCGACCACCTGCGCGATCTGGGGGTGACCGCGCTCGACATCCTGCCCCTGGCGCAGTTCTCCGGCACGCGCGGCTGGGGCTATGACGGGGTGCTGCTCTATGCGCCGCACAACGCCTACGGCACGCCGGACGACCTGCGCGCGCTGATCGACGCGGCGCATGGGCGCGGGCTGATGGTGATGCTCGATGCGGTCTACAACCATTTCGGTCCGGACGGGAACTACCTGCACGCCCTCGCGCCCGACTTCTTCGACGAAGGCGCCACGACCCCGTGGGGGCCGGCCATCGCCTATGACCGCGACCCCGTGCGCCGCTTCGCCATCGAGAACGTGACCTATTGGCTCGAGAGCTTCCGCTTCGACGGCCTTCGCCTCGACGCGGTCGACCAGATCATCGACAGCCGCGACCCGGACCTGCTGTCCGACCTCGCGCTTGCGGCCCGCGAGGTCCTGCCCGGCGCCTGGCTGATGACCGAGGACAACCGCAACGTCACCTATCTGCACGAGCGCAGCCCCGACGGCTCCGCCCCGCTGATGGACGGCGAATGGAACGACGACTGGCACAACGCCGCCCACGTCCTCGCCACCGGCGAGACGGACGGCTACTACGCCCCCTTCGCCGACGACCCGACCGGCTGGCTGGCCCGCGCCTGCGCCTCGGGCTTCGCCTTTCAGGGCGAGGCCGGGCGCGGTCTGCCTTCGGGCCATCTGCCGCCTGTCGCGATGGTGAACTTCCTTCAGAACCACGACCAGGTCGGCAACCGCGCGCTGGGCGAGCGGCTGACCAAGCTGACGGCGATGGCGCGGCTCGACGCGCTGCAGGCGATGCTGCTGCTTTCGCCCCAGATCCCGCTGCTGTTCATGGGCGAGGAATGGGGCGCGACCGAGCCGTTCCTGTTCTTCGCCGATTTCGAGGGCGACCTTGGGACAGCGGTGACCGAGGGCCGCCGCCGCGAATTCTCGGCCTTCGTCGGCTTCGCGGACGCCGTGCCGGACCCGATCGACCCCGAGACCTTCGCCCGCTCCCGACTGGTCTGGGACCGGCTGGCGCAGGGCGACCACCAGGACGCGCTGGCGCGCACCCGCGACCTGCTGACGTTGCGCCGCGACCGGATCGTGCCGCTGCTGGACGGCGTGGGCGGCCATGCGGGCCGTCACCTGCATGCGCCGAAGGACTGCATCGCGACCGACTGGCGCCTGAACGGCGGCCTGCTGCAGATGCGCGCCAACTTCGCGCGCCACCCCGAGCGGCTGGCCCCCGTGCTGGGCGAGACGCTCCATCTCACCGGGCCGGCCGCGGGCGCGCCGAATTCCGTGCTCTTCGCCCTCGCCGAGACCGCCGCATGACGATGCGCGACCTCGCCCGGCATCGAGGCCCGTCCGTCCCTCGCGGCCGCCGCGCCGCGCCGCGCGTCATGCGGGCGGGCCTGCGCCCCGTCGATCCGGTCCGACCCGGGCGGCCGGTCGACCTGCCCGGCGCGGTCCGCGGCCGCCCTGACCGACGCCGGCGCGGCCCGACCCCGGTCGAGGCCATCGCCGACCAACCCACCTTCGCCCCCATCGCGGGCATCATGCAAAAGGGGCGCTTGCGACCATGAGGCTTCCGACCGCAACCTATCGTCTGCAGCTGCGCGAGGGGATGGACTTCCACCGCGCCGCGACGCTCGTCCCCTATCTCGACGATCTGGGCGTGTCGCATCTCTATCTTTCGCCGGCCTTCGTCGCCGCGCCCGGCTCGACCCACGGCTACGACGTGACCGACGTGAACGAGATCGAGCCGGCGCTCGGCGGGCGCGCGGGGCTGGAGGCGCTGTCGGCGGCGCTCAGGTCGCGCGGCATGGGTCTGATCCTCGACATCGTGCCCAACCACATGGCGTTCACGGTCCACAACGTCTGGCTTCACGAGGTGCTGAGCCACGGGCCTGACAGCCGCTTCGCGCGCCATTTCGACATCGACTGGTCGCAAGGGCCCCTGCCCCTGCCCTGGCTGCCCGCCTCCTTCGGCGAGATGGCCGAGACGGGCGACATCCGCATCGAGGGCTCCGAGATGGTGGCCGGCGATTTGCGCGTCCCGCTGGCCGCGCCCGCCGCCGGCGACCTGACCGAAACGCACGAGGTCCAGCCCTGGCGCCTGACCCATTGGCGCACCGAAGCGGCGGCCATCGCGCATCGGCGGTTCTTCACCGTCACCGGGCTGATCGGCCTGCGGGTCGAGGACCCGGCGGTGTTCGAGGACGTCCACCGCCTGACCTTCGACCTCATCGAGCGCGGCGTCGTCCAGGGCCTGCGGGTCGACCATGTCGACGGGCTGGCCGACCCGGCCCAGTATCTCGCGCGCCTGCGCGACCGCCTGCCCGACACGCCGATCTGGGTCGAGAAGATCCTGACCGGCGACGAGACCCTGCCCGACTGGCCCGTCCAGGGCACCACCGGCTACGAGGCGGGCCGGGCCATCGCGCAGGTGCTCACCCATGCCGAGGGCGCCGCCGCGCTGGCCGAGGGCTGGCCCGACTTCCACGCCCTGCGCGACGCGGCCAAGGCCCAGGTCGTGGAAACCGAACTGCCCGCCGAACTGGAGCGGCTGACCGATCTGGCCGTCGCCGCCGGCAGCGGCGCCGAATGGGGCCGCGCCGCCTGGCGCGCGGCGCTGCTGGCCTTCGTCCGCGCTTTCCCGCGCTATCGCACCTACCTCACGGACGACGCCACGCCCGAGGCCGACGCCGCCCTGATCCGCGACACCGCGCAGGCGGCGTCGCATCCGACCGCGCCTGCCGTGGGCGATCTCGCGGACCTTCTGCTCGACCCGGCCAACGCCGAGCTGCGCGCGCGCCTGCAACAGCTGACCGGCGCGGCCATCGCGAAGGCGCAGGAGGATACGGCCTTCTACCGCTGGACGCCGCTGCTCTCGGCCAACGAGGTCGGCGCGGAACCCGACGAACCTGCGCTGGACGGAGCCGGGTTCCACGCCGCGATGATCCGCCGCCAGCGCGAGCAGCCGCATGGTCTGACCCTCATCTCGAGCCACGACACCAAGCGCTCCGGCGACGCGCGGATGCGGATCGCCGCGATCAGCCATCAGCCCGGGACGCGCGAAACGCTGCTCAGCCGCGTCGATCCGATCCCCGATCCCTGGCGGTGGTATCTCGCCCAGAGCGCCTGGGCCGCGGCGCCCGACGGGGCGCTTGCCGACCGCCTGCCCGAACATCTCGAGAAGGCGATGCGGGAGGCGAAGGTCGACACCTTCTGGATCGACCCCGACGATGCGGTCGAGCATCCGGTCCGCGAAGCCGCAAGCGACGCGGCCGCCCGGTTCCCGGAGACCGATCCGTCGCTTGCCGCGCTCGGCGACCGCGCGGCGGGACTGGCGCTTGCGCAGACGGCGCTGCAGATCTTCGCGCCGGGCATTCCCGACATCTACCAGGGCGCCGAGATCGGCAGCCACCGGCTCACCGATCCCGACAACCGCGTCGCGCCGGAGTGGGCGGCGATGGCGCGTCTGGCCGCGGGCGGGAATCCCCCGACGCCTTTCGACCGCCTCAAGTTCGATCTGACCCGGACCCTGCTGAGGCTGAGGCGCGAAGATCCCGCGCCCGACCCGGCCTGGGCGCCGCAATCCGCGCCTGCGGGGCGGCTCGCGGCGCGGCGTGGCGACGTCGTGCTGGAGATCTCGCTGGACGGGACGCCGTTCGAGACGGGCGGCGAAGCGATCTGGCCCGCAAGCGGCCCGTCCCCCGTCCGGCTGGTGCGCGCCGACTGACGCCTGCGCGGCAAGGCGGAGGGGGGCGCGCCAGCCTTCCCCTTGCCCGACGGCGCCTGAATCAGGCGGCGAGCGCTGCTTCAAAACGAGTCATTCCAAGGTATTCGTCATGGGCCGCCATCGGTGCGGTCCGCAGCGATTGACCGCATCCTGATCAACCCGCGGACGACGTCCAGGCGAGCGTCCGGATTGATCGGGCCACCGACCGCGCGCCCATGCCCGACGTTCCGCTGGCATTTCCCCCCCGGCGCGCTCCGATAGGGGCGTCCCCGCCGCCGGGCGGTCTCTAACGCAAATCGAAGCCCATGGAATTGAGGATCCCGACCAGCTTGTCGCGGCCGCTCATCGCCGAGACGGCGCCCATGCGCTTGATCACGCGCGCCGACCAGCTTTCATCGGCCATTCCGGCGGCCTTCGAAAACGCGGTCATCCTTGCGTCGTAGGCGGCCCGCAGCGCAGGCTCGTCGGCGGCGTCGTAGGTCTCGCGGTGCAGCACGGCGGCTTGCGGCAGGCGGGGCTTGACCTGGTTGTCGGCGGTGGTCGAGGCATGTCCGACGCAAAGGCCGAAGACCCCGAACGTCCCGTCCGGCAGGCCCAGAAGCGCCTTCACCTTGCGGGGGTCGTTGCGCAGGGCGCCGATATAGACGGTCGAAAGGTCCAGGGACTCGGCCGCCACCACCGCATTCTGCGCCGCGAGCGCCGCGTCGATCGCCGCGACCAGGAACGTCTCGAGATAAGGCGCGACCGGCAGTTCGGTCAGCGCCTCGGCGCCAAGCCGCTGGTTGCGGGAGATATCGGCGAGCCAGACGAGGAACAGCGGGCACTGCGCGATATGTTTCTGATCGTTCGCCACCGCCGCCAGCGCCGCCTTGGCCACGGGATCGGTCACCGCCACCACCGACCAGGTCTGGAGATTGGAGCTCGTCGCCGCCGACTGCGCCGCGGCGACCAGGGTTTCGAGCGTGCCCTCCGGCAGCGGGTCCGGCCGGTAGCCGCGGATGGAGCGGTGCGAGAGCAGCAGATCGAGATGCGCGTTCCAGGGACCGGCCGGCGGGACCGCGTCCGGACCGTAGCGGAGGGCCAGCGCCTCCGCCTTCGACAGGTCGATTTCGGTCAGGCTTTTCATGGGAGGTCCCCGTTGGGCGACGCGCGGACATGAGGGGTCCGGAACGCGGATGAGAGAAAGGACGCGCGATCCGCGCCGTCGCCCGAGGCTACGCAGCCGCACGCCGGCAGGGCAAGGGCCGGCGGTGCGGACGCGGCTCGACCCGGCGTGCCTCCCGGGCGCGCGGGGGGCGGGGCCTGTCGGACGACCCGGGCGCCCCCTGCCGGGACACCTTGCAGGGCGCCCGCGGCCGGGTCCAGGATAAGCCGCCACGCCCGGCGGAGGTTCCGGGCCGACCCGGAGATGACCCGATGCCTGGATCCGGCCAACCGCCCGAAGCCGTCGACCTGCTGGTCACGGCGGATTTCATGTATCCGGTCGACGGCGCCGACACGGTGGTGCGCGACGCCGAGGTGGCGGTC
>NZ_JBSRTQ010000044.1:0-28378 GCF_055129145.1 Albimonas sp.
GCGGGCGGGGGGGGGGGGGGGCGGGGCGCCCGGGGGCGCCGCGCTGGGAGGTCCGGATCCGCGGCGCGCCGCGGGCTTGGCGTTCAGCCGGGGCGGTCAGTCTTCGAGGTAGACGTTGGTCAGGTCCTGGAACCAGCTCTGCGCCGAGACGAAGCCCTTGACCTTCGACGACATCGCCCGCGGGTTGAGGTCGTGGACGATGAACAGCCACGGCGCGTTGTCGACGATCAGCTCATGCGCGCGGGGCATCACCTCGTCGACCGCGGCCGGGTCGAAGTTCGCCTCGACCTTGTCGAGGATCTCGTCGAACTCCGGGTTCTTCCAGTGGCCCCAGTTGTAGGCGACCGGCGAGGCGTTCTTGGAGTGGTAGTAGCGGTAGAGGTAGGAATAGTCCGAGGTCACCAGCGACACGTTCAGCGCGTCGGCGCCCATCGTCGGGGGCGTGCCCGGCACGTTGCGGAAGGCGACCAGCAGGGTGCCCCATTCCACCACCTCGAACGACAGGTTGATGCCGACCTTGGCCATGCTCTGCTGGATGTATTCGTTCATCGGGATCGGCATCATCTGACCCGAACCGCTGGTCGAGATCATGATCTTGGCCTCGACCGGTTTGTCCGGACCATATCCGGCCTCTTTCAGCAGGGCGATGGCCTTCTCGGGATCGTATCCATAGTCATTCTTCGGGTGGCCGAAATACGGGTGGTCCTCCGGGTAGAGGCCCTTGGCCGCCGCGGCGGTGCCGTTGAGCAGGGTCACCAGGCCCTCGCGGTCGACGGCGTAGTTCGCGGCCTGGCGGACCCTCACGTCTTCGAAGGGCGAGCCCTCCATCATGTTGAACAGATAAGGCCAGATATGCGGGTAGGTGTTGGTCACCACCTCGAAGCCGGCCGATTCCAGGCCGGGGATCGCATCGGGCGGCGGCACTTCGATCCAGTCCACCTGGCCCGAACGCAGGGCGGCGAGACGGGTGGTCGCCTCCGGCATCGGGAACAGCTTGACCGCGTCGACCTTGGCGAGGCGGTCCGGGTTCCAGTAGCCGTCGAACTTCGACAGCGTGACGCTGACCCGCGGCTCGACATCGGTGATCCGGAAAGGTCCGGTGCCGGACGGCTTCTTGGAGAAGGCGTTCCAGTCCTTGCCCACCGCCTCGAACTGCGCGGGGCTGGCGATGAGAGTGTAGGCGATCACATAGGGGAAGTAGCTGGCCGGATATTTGGTGACGAGGACGACGGTATGGTCGTCGATCTTCTCCCAGCTTTTCAGCAGCGGGTTGCGCGCCTGGGTGATGGCGGCGCCGTTCTGGTCGAACTGGGGCGAGTCCTTGTCGAAGAACCGCTCGAGGTTCCAGATCACCGCGTCGGCGTCGAAGGCGGAGCCGTCGTGGAACGTCACGCCCTCGCGCAGCTTGAAGGTCCAGCGGGTGGGATCGGCCTCATCCGCCTCCCAGCTGGTGGCGAGCCCGGGGCGCAGCACGGCCGGCTTGTCGGCGCTGCTGAGATCCCAGTCGACCAGCGGCTCGAAGATCGGGAACCCGAGGAAGCGCATCCCTTCGAAGCCGTTGTTCGGCATGCCGGTGGTGGACGGCACGTCGGCGGCGGTCATGGCGATGCGGAGCACGCTCTCGGATATGGCCGGCTGGGCCGTCAGCAGCCCGGTCAATGCCGCGGCCGCCAGCGTTTTCAGGTAAGGAAGCTTCATGCGTGATCTCCTCAATGGACACCTACGCTACAGCAACCGCCGTGCCAGTCTTCGGGCGGTCCGGACAAATGAATCGGAAGTTGTTGATCGCGTTGCGGTTTCGGCGGACATTAATGTCCATACAATGGCCGTGCCCGCAAAATTGGTCTATACCATTTGCCTAATTATCTCGCGTTGCAGCATTTTTTATGACTTTTTTTGCTGCAGCGAAGAATCGCCTGCCGCAGTTGCGAAGGCGGGGCGGCGCGCCGAGGCGGGCGCCGGGAAGGCTTCGGGGAACGGGGAAGGCTCGTCGGGACCGATCCCGCGAAAGGATCGGGCGTCAGACCGGAATCGAGGCCTCGAATGCGTATCGTCCGGCCGGATGCGTGGTCACCGAGATCTGATAGATCTGGTCGTCGAGGTCATGATAGGCGCGCGCGATCCGGATCGCCGGCGCGCCTTCCGGAACCTCCAGCAGGTCCGCCAGCGCCGCGGGCGTCGCGATCGCTTCGATGCGAAGCGTCGCCCGCCCGGTATGCAGGCCCAGCTGACGCTCGACCAGCCGGAACACCGGCATGACGAAGGGGCCGACATCCTCCGGCCCGGTCTTCAGATCCGGCGGGCAGTAGGCATGGGTGTGCGAGACCGGCGACCCGGCCTCGCCGCCGAAACGGCAGAGCGAAAGCCGCAGCCATTTCCGCGCGGCAGGCACGCCGCATTCCGTTTCCAGCCGCGCGTCCGAGGTGAGTTTCTCGACGCCCAGCAGGCGGATATGGGTGTCCTTGGGATAGGACAGCAGCGCATCCAGCGACTCCAGCGGCTGCACGAAGTTCTGCGGATGGCGCGAGACCACGGTGGTGCCGGAGCCCTGGCGTCGCGCGATCAACCCATCGCGCTCCAGCAGCCGCAACGCCTCGCGCACGGTGCCGCGGCTGACCCGCTCGTTTTCTGCGATCGCGCGTTCGGTGGGCAGGGCATCGCCCACGGGTATTTCGCCGGCGGCGATACGGCGACGAAACGTATCGGCCAGCGACACGTGCCGTCGGGGCTCGACGCGCCGGTGCGAATGTCTAGCACCGCTCATCGCTGCGCGTTTTGCGTCTGGCGTTCGTTCCAGCAAATCGTTGACCTCCCCCGGGGGCCCAGCCGGGCCGTATGCGGTCTTCACACCGCACGCTGTCCGAAAGTTGGCTGGCTCCGCCATTTTTTTGCTTCGCGAGCGCGTTCTATCCACGAAAAGTGCTTCGCGCAAGAAATCAGCGCGTCTAGACTAATTCAGACTCACGTCGTTCCACAATTTTCCGATCATTGCTTTGATCCGGAAGCTTAGAGATGCTCAGTCCCGGCATTTGATGGATCGGATCGAGATCAAACAGCCAAGGTGAAGACCACGCTCGCTCACAGCATGTCCAGCGCGCTGCGTCCGTCATAAACCTCGCTATTTCAATTGCTTAGGTCGTGTTGACGAAGTGGATTCCCAAATCGGCTGAGGCGTGATTCAGAGTCCCTCCCTGGAAGGGAGGGGATCTTGGCTCGCAATCTGATGAGCGATGAGGAATGGGCGTTCTTCGCGCCGTTCGTGATCGAGAGCGGCCAGAAGAGATGCCGCCCGCCGAAAGATCACCGCCTGGTGCTGGACGGGGTGTTCTGGATCGCGCGGACCGGTTCGCCCTGGAGAGACCTGCCGGAAAGCTTCGGCCCGTGGGGCTCGGTCTACCGCCAGTTCCGACGATGGACGCTCGCAGGGATCTGGGACCTGATCCTGGAGGTCCTTAACGAGGCCGAGGCGCTGCAGCGTCCAGATGATCGACAGCACCATCGCCCGCGCCCATCACTGCGCCGCGGGCGCAAGGGGGGGATTCAGGATCAGGGTCTTGGCCGCTCAAGAGGTGGTTTCTCGACCAAGATCCATCTCAAGACGAACGGTGCGGGCCTGCCCATCGCCCTCGAAATCACGGGCGGCGAGGTGTCCGATTACCGCGGCTACGCGCCGTTGATGGCGGCCGACGGACCGACCGCCCGAGTGCTGCTGGCCGACCGCGGCTACGACTCCGACGCGATCCGGCAGGACATGCAGGACCGGGGCGGCGTGGCCGTGATCCCGGCCCGCAAGAACCGCAGGGTCCGTGAGAGCGTCGACACGCACATCTACGCCCTGCGCAACCGGATCGAGCGATGCTTCAACCGGCTAAAGAACGCCAGGCGCGTCGCCACCCGCTACGACAAGACGGCCGCGAGCTTCCTCGGCTGCGTCCAGGTCGCCTCGATCCGTATGTGGATCAGGGACTTCGTCAACACGCCCTAGGTCTTCGGCGCCATGAGCGCCCCGCCGCCCTGTAGCGCCTCAGGCATCTTTGAAGGCGGCTGCGGGGATGGCGACAATCAAGCGGTCGGCGTCGGGGTTCGCGCCCGCAACGGTGCAGGCTTGGCGCATGTCGGGCCCTGCGGCGACGGCGGCAAGCGTCGTCAAGGCGGGCGCGATCGCGTCAGTGGCGCCGGCCAGGGCGCGCGGCGCTCTCGCCGTCCGGCCCGCAGGGGCTGGGTTCGGGTGAGGATGGATTGGACGTATGGAGCGAGCGCGTGATCGGGCCGGTTGCACGTTCCCTGGGAAAATCGACGTCTCCGGCGGACCAATGCCGGGCGGGACGGTTTCGTCCCCGCGCAGGTCGGCGGCGCTTGACTTGGCCTGGAGGCGCGGCGATAAGCGCGGCTCTTGTCGCGGTGGGTCAGCCCGCCGCGATTCCGTCTGGCGCGACCCGCGCCGTACGCTCCCGACCGGGAGCGCGCCGTCCGAGGCGGGACGGGAGGCGCGACGGCCCCGGGCCCGACCGCTTCCCCGTCCCCGAAGTCCCCGCAAGGGGCGCCGCAGGACGCGGAGGTTTGAAGGAAGACACGATGTTCGCCGTCATCAAGACCGGTGGCAAGCAGTACAAGGTCGCCGCCGGCGACGAGTTCACCGTGGAGAAGCTCGCGGCGGAAGCCGGCGAGACGATCCAGTTCAACGACGTGCTGATGATCGGCGGCGAAGACGCCGAGCTGGCCGTCGGCGCGCCGTGGGTGGCCGGCGCCGCCGTGCAGGCCGAAGTGGTCGACCAGACCAAGGGCCCCAAGACGATCTCGTTCAAGCGTCGCCGCCGGAAGCATTCCTCGGCGCGCCGCAAGGGCCATCGTCAGCAGCTGACCCTGATCCGGGTCACCGAAATTCTCGCGACCGGCGGCGATGCCACCGGCGTGAAGGCGGCGCTGGGCGCGCGGTCGGCTCCGGCCGAAACCGCCTCCGCCGACGCCTGATCGCAGCGACACGTTAAGGAGAGACCGAGATGGCTCATAAAAAGGCAGGCGGCTCCTCGCGCAACGGTCGCGACTCTGCGGGTCGCCGACTGGGCGTGAAGAAGTATGGCGGCGAAGCCGTCATCCCCGGCAACATCCTGATCCGTCAGCGGGGCACCGTGTGGTGGGCCGGCGACAATGTCGGGATGGGCAAGGATCACACCCTGTTCGCGACCGTCGAAGGCGCCGTGAAGTTCACCAAGGGCTTCAAGGGTCGGACCTTCGTGTCGGTGATCCCGGCCCCGATGGCCGAAGCCGCCGAGTAACACCCCGACAGGGCCGAATTCACCAGAGGGCCGGCGGGGTGCATCCCCGCCGGCCCTCGTCGCTTTCCGGCGAAGGGGCCTCGGCCCCGCGCCGGTCGGGCCGACGCCGTCCGCCAGAGACGCGCGGTCCGAGGGGGAGACGCCTCTCAACGGGGAAGGCCCTGACTCAGGGAAGGATGGCGCGATGTTCGCGGCGATGATGGATGGAAAAAAGCTGCCGTCGACGATCGAGGCCGGGCGGCTGGTGCTGCGCGCCCCGCGCGCGCGGGACGCGGGCATGATGGCGCTCTATCTCGCCGACCCTCGGGTGGCGAAATCGCTGTCGCTGATCGCGCATCCGTTTCCGCCGGGCGCCGCCGAACAGATGATCGAACGTGCGCTCGCCGGGCGCCGATCCGGGCCGCTCTACGTCATGGACGCGAGCCGCTCCGACGGGCCCGAGATGGTGGGTCTGGTCTTTCTGAACGGCGCCGCGGACGAGGGCGAGGGCGTGTGGCGGCTGTCCTATGTGGTGGGACCGCCGTTCTGGAACACCGGCTACGCGACGGAGGCGGCCCGCGCCGTCTGCGCCACGCTGTTCGACGCGGGGGCCGAGGCGATCGTCGCCCAGGTCTACCAGGACAATTCCGCCGCTTCGGCCCATGTGCTGACCCGGGCGGGTTTCGATTATGTCGGCGACGGGGAGGCCTACAGCGCCGCCCGGGGCGCCGTCGCGCCCGTGTGGCGCTACCGGCTGGATCGGGAGAGATGGCGACCCCAGACCTCATGACGCCGCGGCTGCGCCTTCGGGCGCCGCGGCCTTCGGATATCGCGCCTCTGGCGGAGCTCAGCTCCGATCCGGACGTGGCGCGCATGACCACGCGCATTCCCAACCCCAATCCGCCCGACGCCCTGCGCGACGCGCTGGTCTCGATGGCCATGGCGGACGAGCTGGTGCGGGTGATCGACGACGGCGAACCGCAGGGCATGTGCGGGATCGGCCCGCGCGGCATCGGCTACTGGCTGGGCGCACGCGCCCGGGGCCGGGGCTATGCGCGCGAGGCGGCCGGCGCGCTGTGCATTCACGCCTTCGGGGCGCTGCGCCGGGATCGGGTGGAGGGGGCGGTCTTCGCCGACAACCCCGCCTCGCTGCGGGTGCTGACCTCGCTGGGCTTCCGGCGGGTGGGGGCCTCGCGCACCCATTCGCTGGGCCGGGGGGCGGAGGTCGACCAGATCGACCTCGTGCTCGACCGCGCCGGCTGGCTGGCGGGGCAGGGCATCGCGCTGGTCACCGCCAACCTGACCCTGCGCCCGATGACCGGCGACGATGCGCCGGCGCTGGCCGCGCTGACCGACCCGGTCTCGGCCCGGATGACCGGCACGGTGATCCACCCGATGACGCGCGACGCGGCCGCGGCGCGGATCGCGGCCGCCGCCTTTCGCGGGCGGCCGGGGTTCCGGCTGGGCCTGCGGCTCGGCGGGCGGCTGATCGGGGAGATCGGGCTCGGGCCCGCGCCCCGGACCGGCGCGCCCGACATCTCGGTCTGGATCGGCCCGCTCTGGCGCGGCCGGGGCTACGGGCGGGAGGCGCTGGCCGCCTTCCTGCCCCATGTCATGGACCGTTTCGCCCTGAAGGGGCTCGAGGCGGAGGCGTTCGAGGACGACGCCGCCTCCCGCGCCCTGCTGACCTCTCTGGGGTTCCGGGAGACCGGTCGGACGACGGGCGCGGCCCCCGCCCGCCCGGTCCCGGCCCCCCTTCTTCGCTTCGCGCTGACCCGCGAGGCGCTCTCCGCGGCGCTCGCCGTTGATCTCGAACCGGGCAGGAGCGCGGCATGAAATTTCTCGACCTCACCAAGGTTTACATTCGTTCGGGCGCCGGCGGAAACGGCTGCGTGTCGTTCCGGCGTGAAAAGTTCATCGAACAGGGCGGGCCCGACGGCGGCGACGGCGGCAATGGCGGCGACGTCTGGGCCGAGGCGGTGGACGGGCTCAACACCCTGATCGACTTCCGCTACCAGCAGCATTTCTTCGCCGGCAACGGCCGCGCCGGCGCCGGGCGCCAGCGCACCGGCGCCAATGGCGAGGACATGGTGCTGCGCGTGCCGGTGGGCACCGAGATCCTGGACGAGGATGAGGAGACGGTGATCGCCGACCTCACCGAGCTCGGCCAGCGGGCGCTGCTCGGCAAGGGCGGCAATGGCGGCTTCGGCAACCTGCACTTCAAGTCCTCGGTCCAGCGCGCCCCGCGCCGGGCCAATCCGGGGCAGGAGGCGGTGGAGCGCACGCTCTGGCTGCGCCTGAAGCTGATCGCGGATGCCGGGCTCGCGGGCCTGCCCAATGCCGGAAAATCGACGTTCCTGGCGGCGGTGTCGAACGCCCGGCCGAAGATCGCCGATTACCCGTTCACCACCCTGCACCCGAACCTTGGCGTCGCGGGCGTGGACGACACCGAACTGGTCATCGCCGACATCCCCGGCCTGATCGAGGGCGCGAGCGAGGGCAAGGGTCTGGGCGACCAGTTCCTCGGCCATGTCGAGCGCTGCGCGGTGCTTCTCCACCTGATCGACGGCACCGCCGAGGATGTGGTGGCCGACTGGCAGGTGATCCGGGCCGAGCTCGCGGCCTATGGCGCGGGCATCGACGAAAAGCCCTGCATCACCGCGCTCAACAAGATCGACGCGCTGACCGAGGAGGAGGTTGCCGAAAAGATCGCCGCCCTGACCGCGGCCGGCGCCGGGCGGATCCTGCCCATCTCCGGCGTCGCGGGGACCAACACGCTCGAGGCGCTGCGGATGCTGCGCCGCGAGGTGATGGCCAAGCGCCGCAAGGAGGCGGGGATCGACGAGGAAGGCCGCGGGGCGGAGGACGAGCCTTGGCGCCCCTGACCTACGCCGGCGCGGCCACAGGCGACGGCCATGCCTCCATCGCCGCCGCGGCGGTGGCGGGGGCGTCGCGGCTGGTGATCAAGATCGGCTCGGCCCTGCTGGTCGACGCCGCCACCGGCATGCTGCGCCGGGACTGGCTGGAGGGCGTCGCCGCCGACATCGCCGATCTGCGCGCGCGGGGGGCGGAGGTGCTGGTGGTCTCCTCGGGCTCCATCGCCCTGGGGCGGCGGGCGTTGAACCTCGCCCGCGGGCCGCTGGCGCTGGAGCATGCGCAGGCCGCGGCCGCGGTCGGCCAGATCCGGCTGGCGCAGGCCTATTCCGAGGTGCTGGCGCCCCATGGCATCCCCGCCGCGCAGGTGCTGCTGACCCTCGACGACACCCGCGATCGTCGCCGCTATCTGAACGGGCGGGCGACGTTGCGGACCCTGCTCGGCTTCGGCGTGATGCCGGTGATCAACGAGAACGACACGGTGGCCACCGACGAGATCAAGTTCGGCGACAACGACCGGCTCGCCGCCCGCGTGGCGCTGATGGCCGGGGCGGATCTGCTGGTGCTGCTCTCCGACGTCGACGGGCTTTACACCGGCGACCCGCGGCGCGATCCGGGCGCGCGGCGTTTCGATGCGGTCGACCGGATCACCGCGGAGATCGAGGCGATGGGGGCCGGCGTCGGCTCGGACGCGGGCTCGGGCGGCATGCGCACCAAGCTGCTGGCCGCCAAGACCGCGATGCGGGGCGGCTGCGCCATGGTGATCTGCAAGGGCGAGACGGACCGTCCTGTGGCGGGCCTGCTGGCCGGGGCGCCGGCGACCTTGTTCCGGGCCGAGGCGAGCCCGCTGACCGCCCGAAAGCAGTGGATCGCGGGGATGAAGCCGGTCGGCCGCTTGGTGGTCGACGCCGGCGCCGCCCGGGCCTTGCGCCGGGGCGCCTCGCTGCTGCCCGCCGGGCTGCGCGGGGTCGAGGGCGATTTCGGCCGCGGCGACCCGGTGGCGATCGTGACGGAAGCCGGCGAGAGCGTCGGCGCGGCGCTGGTCGGCTACCCCGCCGACGAGGCCCTGGCCATCGCCGGGCGGCAGTCTCGCGACCTCGAAGCCGCGCTGGGCCATCCGGCCCGCGCCGAGGTCGCGCATAGCGACAACATGGTCATCTGGGATGCGCAGCCGCAGGACGTCGCTGCGCAGGCCGAGGAAGGGAGCGGGCGATGATGGACGGAACGGGCATGGACCGGGACGGGACGCTCGACATCCCAGCGATGATGCGGGCCCTGGGCGAGGCGGCGAAGGCGGCGGCGGCGGAGCTTTCCTATGCGCCGGCCGCCACCCGCGACGCGGCGCTGCTGGCGGCGGCGCAGGCGATCGAGGACAGCGCGCCTGCGATCCTCGCCGCCAACGCGGCCGACATGGATTACGGGCGCGAAAAGGGGCTCAGCCCCGCGATGCTGGACCGGCTGATGCTGGACGCCCCCCGCGTCGCCGCGATGGCGCAGGGGTTGCGCGAGGTCGCGGCCCAGCCCGATCCGCTCGGCCGGGTCCTGGCCGAATGGGACCGGCCCAACGGCCTGCATTTCCGGAAGGTGGCCACCCCGCTCGGCGTGATCGGGGTGATCTACGAGAGCCGCCCCAACGTGACGGCGGATGCCGGCGGGTTGTGCCTGAAATCGGGCAACGCCGCGATCCTGCGCGGCGGGTCGGAGAGTTTTCACAGCTCGACCGCGATCCATGCGGCCCTGGCGACGGGCCTGCGGGCGGCCGGGCTGCCCGAGACCGCGATCCAGCTGGTGCCGACCCGCGACCGCGCCGCGGTGGGCGAAATGCTGGCCATGCAGGGCCTGATCGACGTGATCGTGCCCCGCGGCGGCAAGGGGCTGGTGGGCCGGGTGCAGTCGGACGCCCGCGTGCCGGTCTTCGCCCATCTCGAGGGGATCTGCCACATCTACGTCGATGCGGCGGCGGACCCGGCGAAGGCGCGCGCGGTGATCCTCAACGCCAAGACAAGACGCACCGGGATCTGCGGCTCGGCCGAATGCCTGCTGTTCCACCCCGATTTTCTCGCGGCGCATGGGGCCGAGGTGATCGGCGACCTTCTGGCGGCGGGGGTCGAGGTGCGCGGCGATGCCGGCGTGCAGGCGCTCGACGCCCGCGTGGTCGCGGCGGGGGCGGAGGACTGGGGCCGCGAATATCTCGACATGATCGTCGCGGCCAGGGTCGTGGCGGATGTGGACGCGGCCATCGCGCATATCCGCACCTACGGCTCGGCCCATACCGAAGCGGTGCTGACCGAAGATGACGCCGTGGCGGAGCGGTTCTTCGCCCGGCTCGACAGCGCGATCCTCATGCGCAACGCCTCGACCCAGTTCGCCGATGGCGGCGAATTCGGCTTCGGCGCCGAGATCGGCATCGCCACCGGCAAGATGCACGCCCGCGGCCCGGTGGGGGCGGAGCAGCTGACCTCGTTCAAATACCTGGTGGACGGAGACGGCACGCTGCGTCCCTGACCGGGGCGCGGGGGCGGATCCCGGGGGAGCCGCGCGACGACCGTCGCGCCGGCGTCGCCTGGGCGCCCGCGCGGCGTTGCGCCGTGGCGCAGGTGGTGACGGGCGACGTGCGGCGTGTAGGTTTTGACTTGCGGCGTCGCGCGGTCGGTTCGGGTCAGGAGGCTGAGGCGGGCCCGTGAACCGCGCGTGGCGCTTGGGCGATGAACCTGGTTGCGCCGTGATCCCGGACCTTGGGCGCCGGCGACGGTCACGCCAGGCGCAAGGGCCGTGTCGCCGCGCGGGCGCGCCTCCAAAGCTCTTGGTCGGGTTGTTGCGCGGCGCGCCCGCCAGGCGGCGGCACGCGCAGGGCGGAGAGGCCGGGCTCCGGCCCTCCGCAATCTCGCCCGAGCGTCGCCCGGGAGAGGGCTCAGGCGCCCCAGCTGCGCACGGGACCGCAGTCCAGATGCACGAAGCCCGAGCGGGAATAGGTGCCGACGCCACCGCCGCAAAGCGCCTTGCCGGCCCGCGCGACCTGACCGATGGATCGGCTCTTGAGCTTCAGGTCGATCGCCATCGCGCGAGTGTGGTAGCTGTTGCGCGCCACGCCGGACCGGTTCTGCCGCATCGCCGCATTGGTCTGCGGGCTGCGATAGCCCGAAACCACTTCGAACGGCTCGGCCGTGTCGAGCTTGCGATGCACCGCCGCCAGCACGTCGATGACTTTCTCGTGATAGGGTTTGACCAGTTCGGCGCGCCAGTCGCGCAGGATGGCGCTGACCTCGTCCAGCGCCTCCGGCACATACTGACCGTCGACCCAGTACACCGTATCCAGCTTCTCCTGAAGTCTGGCGTTGATGAACCGGATCCGACGATATTCGCCCTTGCCGATATTGATGGCCGGCGCGGCAAGTCCGGGACCCGCCCATGCCATCGCCGTCACGCCAGCCAACGCCGCAAGTGCGCCGCGCCGGCTCAATAGCCCGCTGCAGTTTTCTGTCACTATGTCCGCCTCGTTCGTCCTTCGACCGATGTGCCTCGATCGTTTCATTGGACGCGTCAAAGTTAACATGATGCTACCGACCTGCAAAGTTGCAGATAGGCGGCGCCGATTCCCCTGGTTCGGCGCGGAATGACGGGGCCCGGGCGCCGCACGACGGAGGCCTGCGCCGCGGCTCGGAATGGGGCGGCGCGAATGCGTCCTTATTCCCACGGCGTTAAGCAATTCTCCGCTAGGGGAGGGGCGCGCCGCTCGCCCACCGGGCCTGCGTGCGCTACCTTTGTCGCCAATCCCCGCTCGCTGTGCCCGAGGCGCCACAATGACGTTTACTCCCCTCAAATTCGCCGCTTTCGCCGCCATTTCGGCCGTGGCCACGTTGCAGACGGGGGCGTCCTTCGCCCAGACCGCCGGAATCGCCGCGACCCCGGCCGGGGCCTACGCCGCCGCCGCGCCGCGCGAAACGGTCCCGGCCACGCCGCTCGCCGCCGCGGTGCTCGCCGCGGTCGCCGGCTCTTCGGATCTGGCCGAATGGTACGCCGCCCGCGACGGAGCGCCGATCTGGTCGCCGGCCGGCGGCGCGCAGTCGCCGGACCGCATGCTCGACCGCCTCGCCGCGGCCGGGGAGGAGGCGCTGCCGACCCCCGTCTATGGCGGCGTCTCGCTGCGCGAGCGCGTGGCCCGCGCCGGCACGCTGGACGAGACCGGGCGCGCGGCGCTGGAGGTCGACCTCTCCCGCGCGCTGGTGCGCTATGCGGGCGACCTTTCGGCCGGCGCGCTGAAGCCGAGCCGCGTGGACTCCGAGATCCATGTCTTTCCCGACCGGCCCTCGGCCGCCGCGCTGATGACCGCCGCCGCCGCCGCGCCCGACCTCACGGTCTGGCTCGACGCCGTGGCCCCGCGCGATCCCGACTACAAGGCGCTGAAGGCCGTCTACGCCCGGCTGAAGCGGGAGGCCGCCGCCGGCGGCTGGCGCGCCGACCTCGCCGAAGGCGGCACGCTGCGCAAGGGCGACGAGGGTCCGCGGGTCAGCCAGGTCCGCGCCCGCCTGAGCGAGCTGGGCGAGCATGCGCCGGTCACCGCCCGGCCCGAGCTTTTCGACGACGGGCTGGAGGCCGCGCTGAAATCCTTCCAGCGTCGCCACGGGCTCAACGCCGACGGCCTCGCCGGCCAGCGCACCTTCGCCGCGCTGGGCGCGGATGTGGGCCAGCGGCTGCACCAGGTGGCGGTGAACCTCGAGCGTCTGCGCTGGGCGCCGCAGGTCTATGCGCCGCGCCACATCATCGTGAACCAGGCCGACTACCGCATGCGGCTCTACGACAACGGCCAGGTGATCCGCGACGCGCGGGTGGTCATCGGTCAGCAACGGCACCGGACCCCGGAATTCATCGACCAGATGACCCATCTGGTGGTGAACCCGACCTGGCACGTCCCCCGGTCGATCGCCACGCAGGAGATCCTGCCGGAGCTGAAGAAGGACCCGACCTACCTGACCCGCAAGAACATGCGGGTGGTGGCCACCGACGGCGGCCCGACCCCGATCGACAGCAGCTTGCATGACTGGACCCAGTACACCGGCGGCTACTTCCCCTACCGGGTGAAGCAGGGGCCGGGCGACGACAATTCGCTGGGCCGGGTCAAGTTCATGTTCCCCAACCAGTTCAACATCTACCTGCACGACACCCCGTCCAAGAGCCTGTTCTCCCGCGACGGCCGGGCCTTCAGCCATGGCTGCGTGCGGGTGCAGGATCCGTTCGAGCTGGCCTATCTGCTGCTCGCCCCGCAGCTCGACGACCCGCGCGCGACCTTCGACGCCTGGCTGGCGGCGGGGAAGGAGCGTTACGTGAACCTCTCCGAGCCGGTGCAGGTGCACCTGACCTACCGCACCGCCTGGGTGGACGAGAACGGGGCCGAGCAGTTCCGCGAGGACGTCTACGGCCGCGACGAGTCCGTCTGGGCCGCGCTGCAGGCCGAGGGGCTCGAAACCGGGCTCTGAGCCGCGCCTGCGAGCGGTCCTGCGACGCGCCCGCCCGCAAGGTCGGGCGCGTTTCGCGTCTTGGGCCGCCGTCGCGCGTCGTCGCCCTCGGCCGGTCCCAGCGCCGCGCGGGCGCCACGGCGCCGCAGGCCATGCCTTCGCGAGCTGCTGCGCTCCGCCGCGGATCCGGGCCACTGGCCCCCGGGCGCGGGAGCGGCTAGGCAGGACGTCGTCATTTTCTCCGGCCCCCGGGAGCCCGCCATGATCCGCATCGACGCCCTCGCCGCCGCTCTCGGCCTCGACCATGCCGGAGACGGCGCCCTGACCATCGCCGGCCCGCGCCATCCCGCCGACGCGGGTCCCGATGACATCGCCATCGCCATGGATCCCTCGATGGTGCGGCTGCTGACCGAGGCCAGGACGCCCCTGCAGGCCCGCGCCGCGATCCTGCCCGAGGGGGCCGACTGGCAGGGCCTGGGCTTCGCCGCGGCGATCTTCGCGCCGCGCCCGCGCTACGCCATGGCCGGCCTGACCGGCGTCTTCCAGCACAAGCTGCACGCGCCCGAGGGCATCCATCCCAGCGCGCTGATCGACCCGACGGCGGAGATCGGCCCCGGCGCCTCCATCGGTCCCTTCGTGGTCATCGGCGCGGGCGTGCGCATCGGCGCGCGGGCCTGCATCCAGTCCCACGTGGCCATCGGCGCCGGCGCGGCGATCGGCGACGACCTGCTGCTGCATGCCGGCGTGCGCATCGGGGCCCGCGCCGTCATCGGCCACCGATTCATCTGCCAGCCGGGCGCGGTGATCGGCGGCGACGGCTTCTCCTTCGTCACGCTCGAGCCCGGCGCGGTCGAGGCGGCCAAGGCCCGCGGCGTCTCCGACATCGCCGGCGCCGCGGCCACCGTGCATGTGCGCATTCACAGCCTCGGCGCGGTGCGCATCGGCGACGACGTGGAGGTCGGGGCCAACGCCACCATCGACAACGGCACGCTGCGCGACACCACCGTCGGCGACGGCTCCAAGATCGACAACCAGGTGCAGCTCGGCCACAACGTCCAGGTCGGCAAGCATTGCCTGATCTGCGCCCAGTGCGGCGTCGCCGGCTCCACCGAGATCGGGGACCGGGTGGTGCTGGGCGGTCAGGTCGGCGTCGCCGACCATCTCAAGATCGGTCACGACAGCCTGATCGCGGCCGGTTCCGGCGTCGGCGCGCAGGTCCCGCCCCGTTCGGTGATGATGGGGATGCCGGCGGTCAAGCGCGACGAATTCTTCCGGATGACCATGGCCTTGCGCCGCCTGCCGCGCTTCATGGACAAGCTCCGCCGCGGCGACGCCTGACCCCGCCGCCGGCCGCCGCCGCCCCGACCTGCGGCGACGGTTCCCGAAAATTGCCGCTTTCCCGCGTCTTCCCGAAGAGCTAGGACACGAGCGGGGTGCTGCCGGGCGCGTGTGGCGCGCCGCCGACCTGGAAAAGCCGAGGAGCAGGGCATGACCGACGCCGCCGCCGACGACGACATCGCCCGCAGGATCATCGCGATCATCGCGGAACAGGCGGTGATGGACCCCGCCGACGTCCGGCTCGACGCGACGCCGGACGACCTCGGGGTGGACAGCCTCGGCCTGGTCGAGGCGGTGTTCGCCATCGAGGAGGCCTTCGACATCTCCATCCCCTACAACGCCAACGACCCGTCGCAGAGCGACTTCGACATCTCCGACATCCGCAGCATCGTCGTCGCCGTCAAGGCGCTGCTCGTCGAGCAGAAGGGCTGAGCGGCGCATGACGGACGCCACCCGACCGCGGGGGCGGCGCGTCGTCGTCACCGGCATGGGCGTGATCTCGTCGCTCGGCCAGGACGCGCCGACCCATCTCGCCGGCCTCGCCGAAGGCCGCTGCGGCATCGGCCCGCTGCAGATCGAGGATCTGGACCGGCTGACGGTGAAGGTCGGCGCCCAGGTGCAGGGCTTCGACGCCGAGGCGCGCTACACCCGCTCCGAAATCGCGCTCTACGACCGGACCACGCAGCTGGCGCTGGTCGCGGCGGCGGAGGCGATGGCGCAGGCCAACCTCCCCGTCGATCTCGCCCGCGACCTGCGCGCCGCGGTGGTGATCGGCGAGGCGCTGCCGGGCATGGGCTCCATCGACGACAGCTATCGCGCCGTGTTCCAGGAGGGGAAGAACCGCGTGCATCCCTTCGTGGTGCCGCGGCTGATGGCCTCCGCGCCCGCCTCCTTCATCTCGATGAAATACGGGCTGAAGGGGCCGAGCTGGTCGGTGTCGACCGCCTGTTCGTCGGCCAATCACGCGATGGGCCAGGCCTTCCAGCTGGTGCGCTCCGGCGTCAGCGATCTCGCGGTGACCGGGGGCGTCGATGCGCCGCTGACCTTCGGGGTGATGAAGGCGTGGGAGGGACTGCGGGTGATGACCCGCGACGTCTGCCGCCCGTTCTCCAAGGGCCGCGCCGGGATGGCGCTGGCCGAGGGGTCGGCGATCTACGTGCTGGAGCCGCTGGAGACGGCGCTCGCCCGCGGCGCCATCATCCTGGCCGAGATCGTGGGCGCCGGCATGTCGTCCGACGCCGGCGACATCGTGCAGCCGTCCGTCGATGGCGCGGCGCGTGCGATCCAGGGCGCGCTTGACGACGCCGGCATGGCGCCGGAAGAGGTGGGCTACGTCAACGCCCACGGCACCGGCACCGCGGCCAACGACCGGACCGAGGTCGAGGCCCTGCGCACCGTCTTCGGCGCCCATGCGGACCGGCTGCGGGTCAGCTCGACAAAGTCGATGCACGGCCATGCGCTGGGCGGGGCGGGGGCGCTGGAACTGGCGGCGGTGATCCTGGCGCTGCGCGACGGGATTGTCGCGCCCACCATCAACTACGCCGAGCCCGATCCCGACTGCGACCTCGACGTGACCCCCAACGTGGCGGCGCGGGCGGAGATCCGGGCGGCGATCTCCAACTCCTTCGCCTTCGGCGGGCTCAACGCGGTGATCGCGGCGCGCCGGGTCGACTGACCGGCCCCTGACGCAAGCCCCCCGCGGACCAAGGTCCGGGGCGGAAGCCCCTTTGATGGCAAGATTCGACAACGAAGAACGGGGCGGAGGGTGATCCCCTCCGCCCCGTTCCTTTCGCGTCCGGTCCGTCGCCAGCCCCGAAGGGGCGGGGATCAGGGCTCGAGCGAGTTGTAGGCGGCGGTGAAGCCGGTCAGCGACACGGTGGCGTCGAAGGTCGCCGGGGCGTTGTTCTGCGGCGCGACGAAGCCGAACTTGGCCACGGCGCCCTTCTTGAAGTTGGCGATGACCGCATTGGGCAGCGGCTCGCGCATCAGGCAGCCGTCGCCGAGGCAGATCGAATAGGCGGCGCGCTGGGCTTCGGCGGCGTCGATCTGCATCGACAGGCCTTCGCGCAGCAGAATGCCGAGCGGGACGCGCACGTCCAGCACCGCCTCGACCGTGCCGGCCTGGGTCTGCTGGGCGGCGATGCGGCGGATGGAGACGTCCATCACTTCGCGCCCGTCGGCGGTCTTGCCGATCTGGCGCATGATGCAGGGCTTGTCGCCGTTCAGGCAGACGATCGACCAGTCGCCATGGGTCGCGACCACCACCTGTCGCGGGGCCTGGGGCTTGGTCTCGGCCTGCGACTGGGCCGGGGCCGGCGCGGGCTCCGTCTGGGCAGGCGCGGGGGCCGGCGCGGGCGCCTCCGCCGCGGGGGCCGGCGTCGGGGCAGGGGCCTCCGCCGCGGGGGCCGGAGCCGATGGCGTCTCCGTCGTGGTCTGCGCCGCCGCGGGCAGCGCCAGGGCGGCGACCGCCGCGAGGGACAGGACGGCGTTGCGGATCAGATTGGAACGGTAGGGAATTCGATGCATGTATGCGCTTCCTGCTCGCGTTCTGGTTGGGCGCCCGTTCGGATCGGGCCCGCGTCGGTCGGCGGCGTCCGGGATCCGGCGCCGTCGGGCCGAGACCGCTTGCCTCGTCACAAGTCAGGCGCCCGGGCGTTCGGGTAGCGTTCTCGCCGCCCTAGACGACGAAATCAAGGCGGAGAGGCATGTTTTCAAGGAGGGGTGACCGCGGCCCGTAGCCTCGGCCGCCCGAAAACGCCCTGCGACAGGCCGGCGGGGCAGCGGTCCGCGCAAAAGGAAAGGACGCCCTCCCAAGCGCCCTTTCGTCCGCCGATGCGGAAATTTTTGCTTGCCTGATCTCCGCTTCGCCCGATTTTCGGGTCGTTCGCGGGTCCGGCTTTCGGTCCCTGTCGGACTGGCCGCGCCAATCGCAGAACGGACGCTAAGGCGAGTCGCACGAAGCGTCAAGTGTGGTGCGACGCTAACGTGAACATGCTGCAATTCGCAGCAAAAGGCGCCGCGGTGCAGCATTCGAGGGACGGTTGCGCGCGATCAGGCCGGCGCGCCGGCCCGGCGTCGGCGCGGGCCGTAGGCGGCGGTCAGCACCAGGATTCCGCCCGCGACCGTGGCGCTCATCCCCGCCGCGCTGACCGCGTCCGCGCGCCCGAGCCAGCCCGGTCCGTAGCCCGCCAGCACATAGCCCAGAACGGCCGAGACCGCGGCGAAGCCCATCGACCAGAGCACTTGACGCCCCAGCCGGTCGGTCAGCATCCGGGCCGAGGCCGGGGGGCATACGAACATGGCGATGACGATGATCGAGCCGACCGCGTCGAAGGCCGCCACCGCCGCCACCGCCGTCGCGGTCACCAATCCGAAGCCGATCAGCCCGGTGGGCAGGCCGATGGCCGCGGCGTGGCCGGGGTCGAAGGTGGAGAGCGCGAGCTCCTTCCAGAACAGCGCCGTCAGCACGGCCACCACCGCCAGCACCACCGCCAGCCGCGGCGCCTGCGGCGGCAGCCCGGCCAGCGCCCGGGGATCGAAGACCGACCCCCAACCGTCCGCATCGAACCAGACCAGCGATTCCAGGTTGCCGTAAAGCGCATGCTGCACGTCGATATGCACGCCCGCGGTGTCGGTCCGCTCCAGCAGCAGCACGCCGAGCGCGAAGAGCGAGGTGAAGACGACCCCCATCGCCGCCCCGCTCTCCACCTTGCCGAAGCGCTTGATGGCCTCGATCAGCGCCACGGCGACCAGCGCGGCGCCGGCCGCGCCCAGCATCATCGGCCATGCGGCGATGTCGCCGGTGACGAGGAAGGCGACCACGATGCCCGGCAGCGCGACATGGGAGATGGCGTCGCCGATCAGCGCCTGCCTGCGCAGCAGCAGGAAATTCCCGGGGATGGCGCAGGCGAGCGAGGCCAGCAGCCCGATGACCATCGGGGCGAGCGAGATCTGCACGAATTCGGGGCTGAGGATTTCGTCGATCATGCCGCGGCTCCTTCCGGTCCCCGCCAGGGCAGGTCGCCGGTCAGCGCGAGGCGACGGTCCAGCTCGGCGATCTGATCCGGGGTCAGGGTTTCGGAGATCGCGGTCAGGCCGTCATAGCGGTCGGCGACTTCGGCCTCGGCATGGAGCGCGCGGGCCAGCGTCCAGCGGGCCTCGTCCCGGCGGGCCTCGGCGGCGGCGGCGCGGCCGGCTGGCGTCGCCACGCCGTCGGCGCGGATCAGGCCACGGGCGCGCAGGAGGCGGAGCGTCAGGCGGTCATACACCGTCTCGCCGCGGGCCAGCGCCAGCAGGCCCTGGCGCAGATGGACCCGCGCCTCGAGCCGGCGGCGGCGCAGGGCGACCGACAGCAGCCCGCGGCGGGGGGAGAGGAAGAAGGAGATCAGGAACATCGCAAAGGCCACCAGAACGATCAGCGGCCCGGTGGGGAGCTTGGCGGCGGCGGCGGACATCGCCGCGCCCAGGAACCCCGCCGCGCCGCCGAGGGCGGTGGCGAGCAGGGCCAGCGTCGACACCCGGTCGGTCCAGAACCGCGCGGTCACGGGCGGAATGATCAGCAGCGCCACGATCAGGATCAGCCCGACGATTTTCAACCCGACCACCGTCACCGTCAGCCCGATGGCCATCATCGCGAGGTCGGTGCGCCAGACCGAGACGCCCGTCGCCTCCGCGTGCTCGGGGTCGAAGGCGACCAGCGTCATCGGGCGGCGCAGGGCGAAGACGAGGCCTGCGCAGATCGCACCTGCCGCGGCGATGGTCCAGGCCTCGGACCGCAGCATCCCGGCGGTGGAGCCGAGGAGGAAGGTTTCAAGCCCGGCCGCGCGGCCCGCGGGTACGGTCTGGATCACCGTCAGCAGCACGATCCCGAAGCCGAAGGCGACCGACAGAACCGCCCCGATGGCCGCATCCTCCGACAACCGCGTGCGGCGCGTCGCCAGCGTCACCAGCCCCATGCCCAGCGCGGCGGAGACCGCGGATCCCAGCATCAGCCCCGGCAGCCATCGCCCGTCGCCGCCCAAGGCGACCATCACCAGAAAGGCGCCCGCGACGCCGGGCAGGGCGGCATGGCTCGCGGCATCCGACACCAGCGCCCGCTTGCGCAGGAACAGGAACGTCCCCGCCCCGCCCGCCGCCAGCCCCAGCAGCCCCGCGCCAAGCGCCACCAGCGAGGCGTTGTAGCCGGCCTGCAGGGTGACTGCGGCGAGGAAGGCGGCGAAGGTCTCGGACATCGCTCAGCCCGCGTCGCGCATGAGCCGCGCGGTGGCGAGCTTGCCGCCATAGGCCGCCTGGAGATTGGCCTCGGTGAACGCCTCGGCCACCGTGCCTGCCGCGATGCGCGCGCCGTTGAGGATCAGCACCCGGTCGAAATAGTCGGTCACGGTGGCGAGGTCATGGTGCACGCAGGCGATGGTCCGCCCCTCGTCCTTCAGGGATTTCAGGACCTCGACCAGCACCCGCTCGGTCGCCGCATCCACGCCCGCGAAGGGCTCGTCCAGCAGATAGAGATCCGCGTCCTGGGCCAGCGCGCGGGCCAGAAACACCCGCTGCTGCTGACCGCCCGAAAGCTGGCCGATCTGACGTTCCGCGAAGGCCTCCATCCCGACCCGCGCGAGGCAGGCCCGCGCCGTGGCGCGGTGGCGCCGGCCGGGCAGGCGGAACAACCCGATCCGCCCGTAAAGCCCCATCATCACCACATCCTCGGCCAGCGCCGGGAAATCCCAGTCGACCGAGGCGCGCTGCGGCACGTAGGCCACCCGCGCGCGGGCCTTGGCGAAGGGCAGGCCGAAGACCATCGCCTCTCCGGACAGCCGCGGGATCACGCCGAGCGCGCCCTTGAGGAAGGTGGATTTGCCGGCCCCGTTCGGCCCGATGATCGCGGTCATCGTGCCCGCCGGCATGTCGGCGTCGATGGAGAACACCGCCGGCTTCTCGCCGTAGCTCACCGTCAGCCCGCGCACCGACAGCGGGTGCGGGGCGGCGGGGGCGAGCGCGACCGGGCCGGGGGTCGCGGCGACGCGGGCGGCGGCGGGGGCGGGCTGGAACAGGGCCATGGTCAGAGCCCCGCGCTCAGCCGGCCGTTCATGCCGCGCGACGGGGCGTTCCCGCCCTGGGCGCGCACGATGGCGGTGACGTTGTGGTCGATCATGCCGATATAAGTCCCCTCATAGGTCCCGTCCCGGCCCATGGCGTCGGAGAAGAGCTCCGCCCCCACCCGCACCGCATGGCCGCGCGCCGCGGCGCCCTCGATCAGGGACCGCACGTTGCGCTCGGGCACCGAGCTTTCGACGAAGACCGCGGGGATCGCGCGATCCACCAACGTGTCGACCAGCGCCTGCACCCGGGCGAGCCCGGCTTCGGATTCGGTGGAGATGCCCTGGATGCCCAGCACCTCGAACCCGTAGGCCCGGCCGAAATAGCGGAAGGCGTCATGGGCGGTGACCAGCACGCGGCGATGGTCGGGGACGGAGGCCAGCGTCTCGCGCGCATAAGCGTCGAGGGCGCGGAGGTCGGCGACGTAGGCCTCGGCCTGGGACGCGTAGTATTCCGCGCCGTCGGGGTCGACCTCGGCCAGCGCGTCGCGCATCGGGGCGGCGAGGTTCAGCCACAGGCCCGGGTCCATCCACACATGCGGATCGAAGCGGCCGGTATATTCGGGATGGGTCAGCAGGCGGTCCTCGGGCAGCGTCTCGGCCAGCGCGGGGGCGGGGCGGCGGCGGCCGAGGTCGCGCAGGAAATCCTCCATCTGCGCTTCGAGGTAGAGGCCGGACCAGGGCGCGAGGTCGGCGCGGGCGAGCCGCACGATGTCGGAGCGGGTCTGCCGGTAGGAATGCGGATCGACGCCGGGGCCCATCAGGGCGGTGGCCTCGACCCGATCGCCGCCGACCGCGCGGGCGAGATCGCCGATCATCGAGGTGGTGGCGACCACCGCGAGCGGCGCGGCGGCCCGCGCCCGGATCCCGGTCGCGGCGAGCATCGGGGCTGCGGCGAGCCCGCCGAGCAGGGCGCGGCGCGACAGGTTGCCATGCGAAAGGCCGGGGCGCGAGGTGGGAGAGGCCGGAGACCGGGCGGGCGGTCGGATCGAGGGCATGCGGGAGACCTGCAATTGAGAGGCGTTCTCAATCATCTGGTGCGGCGGCCGGTTTCGTCAAGGCGTATTCGTTGGGGCGCGAAAGCGTCGCGGGCATGGGGGCGCGGCGGGGCGGACGGGATCGGCGTCGGGTGCGGACGTCATCGGACGCCGGCGCATCCCCCCGGCGCAAGGCGCTGGCGCCCGGGCGCAAGCTGGTGTTCCATCGCCGCGCCGCCGCCAAACGCCCGAGGTCCCGCCATCGCCCTCCCAGAAAATCCGTCTCGCCGCCGCCCGCCGCCCTGGCCGCCGCGCCATGCCGCGATCACCGGCGGCTCTTCGGGCATCGGCCTGGCGCTGGCCCGCGGCCTCGCCCGCGAAGGCGCTGCGGTCAGCCTCTTCGCCCGCGACCTCGACCGGCTGGTCGACGCCCGCGAGATCCTGCTGGCCGAAACGCCGGCCCTGCACGTTTCCATCGCCGCCCTCGACGTCACCGACCCGGTCGCCGTCGCCGCCGGCCTCGCCCGGGCCGAGGCCACGCTCGGCCCCGTCGATTTCGCCGTCGCCTGCGCCGGCGCCGTGCGCGCCGCCCGGATCGAGGACCTGCCCCCCGACGTCCATGCCGACCTGATGGCGGTGAACTTCTTCGGCGCTCTCAACCTCGCCCGCCCGGCGCTCGCCGCCATGCGCGGCCGGGAGGAGGCCGAGGGCGAAGGCCCGCGCGGCGGCCGCATCCTCTTCGTGGGCTCCGCCGCCGGCCTGATGGGCCTGCCGGGCTACACCGCCTATGCGCCGGGAAAATTCGCCCTGCGCGGCCTCGCCGAATCGCTGCGGGTCGAAGCCGCGCCCGACGGCGTCGCCATCCACATCGCCCATCCGCCCGACACCGAGACCCCGATGCTGGCGGCCGAGCGGCGCGAGCGTCCGCCCGAGCTCGCCGCCCTCGCCGGAACCGCCGGCGCGTGGAAGGCGGAGGACGTGGCCGAAGCGCTGCTGCGCGGCGTGGCGCGCGGGCGCTTCGACATTCCGGTGGGGCTGACCGCCTGGGCGATGCTGCGCCTCGCGCCAGCGGTGCGGCCGCTGGTCGATCTCTGGTTCGACCGGGTGGTCGCCAAAGCCCGGCGCTAGACGGCGGCCGCCGCTTCCGCCTCAGGCTCCACCAGCCGCCCGTAAAGATGCCAGGTGGCGTGCCCCAGCACGGGCAGCGTCACCAGCAGCCCCAGAAATCCGGCAAGGATCGAGATCAGCATCGCCGCCGTCACCGCCGCCGCCCAGGCCAGCATCGGGCCGGGGTTCAGCGTCACCGCCTTGATCGAGGTGATCATCGCGGTGATGAAATCGCGGTCCCGCTCCAGCAGCAGCGGGATGGCCACGACCGTGGTGGAGAACAGCGTCAGCGCGAGGAACCCGCCCACGCCGGTCCCGACCGCGAGATAGGCGAGCCCGATCGGCGTGGTCAGCACCACGCTCAGAAACCCCGCCATGTCCGAAAAACTCATGTTCTGCAGGAACACCACCGTCAGGGTGCGGACCTGGTAGAACCATACGAAGCAGATGAAGAGCACCACGAAGGCCATCCAGCCGAGCTCCCGCCGCCGCTGCTCGAACATCACGCCCAGCACCGCGCCCCAGCGCAGCGTCTCGCCGCGCGCGAGCCTGCGCGACACATCGTAGAGCCCGACGGCGACGAAGGGGCCGACCAGAGGGAAGGCGAGCGCGATGGGCAGGATCAGCCAGGGCGCCTCCGCCACCATCGCCAGCCAGTAGAACAGCCAGCCGCCGGCCGCGTAGATCCCGCCGAAGAACAGCCCGAAGGCCGGGGCCCGGCGGAAATCCGCGGCGCCGGCGCGCAGGGCGGCGGCGAGGTCGTCGAACCCGATCCGCCGCACCGCCGGCATTTTCCGCAGGGCGGGCGCGCGGGCCGCCTGGGGAATGTTCGCGTCCGCCGCGGGGGCGGGCGAAGGGCGCTCTGCGTCGGTCATCCAGGGTCTCCCGTTCGGCCGTCTGACGTAGCGCCCATATCGCCTGCGTTACGCGGGCTCCGCCTTGACCTCGATCAAGCGGCCAGAGCAGGTGGGCGGCCAGAGCAGGTGGGCGGCCAGAGCAGGTGGGCGGCCAGATCAGGTGGGCGGTCAGAGCAGGTGGGCGACGATCTCGGCCAGCCTTCGCGGCTCCATCAGCGGCGGCAGGGCGGCGAGCACGCGCCCATCCGGTCCCATCAGATACAAGAGCCCGCCATGGATCCAGATCGGCGCGCCGTCGGGCAGCGTGCCCACCTGCTCCAGCCGCACCCCGAAGGCGTCGCGCAGGTCGGCCAGCGCCTGCGGGTCGCCGGTCAGGCCCTGCATCCGCGGGTGCCAGCGCGCCAGCGCCGGGCCCATGGGGCCGGGGCGGTCATGCTCGGGGTCGATCGAGGCGACGATGGGCGTGACGTCGAGGCCTGCGTCCTCGAGCATGTTCGCCGCGCCGGCGATGCGGGGCAGGGCGGCGGAGCAGAGCGAGGTGTCGACGATATAGCCGAAGAACAGCAGCCAGGGTCGTCCCTCGAGGTCCTTCAGGCGGATTTCGGCGCCGTCCTGATCGGTCAGGCGGAAGTCCGGCGCGACCTCGGGCGGGACGGGGGCGTCTGCGGGCAGCGCGGCCTGCGCCTCGGCGAGGCTCTGCGCCCCCCGCTCGCGCAGGGCGGCGAGGCGGGCGGCGCTCTGGTCGGCGGCCGCCGTGGGGGGCGTCGCGGCGCCGGCCTGGGACGCGATGGCCGGGGGCGCGACGCCGAGCGCCATCGCCGACAACGCCGCCAACGCCGCCCGCCGCCTGCGCCGGGGCGCAAGGAGATGGAGCGGTGTGGCGCGGGCGCGAGGCATGGGAACGGTCCAAGGCGAGAGGGACGGAAGCCCGAGACTCGCACAAGCCGCGCCCGCTGGGAAGCGGCGCCGCGCATGTCCTCGATCCCGGGTCCCGACCCCGGTCCCCGCAAGCCGCGCTTGCGCGTCGGGCGCCCCTGGGGCAGGTTGCCCCGGCCCGCCAGGCGGACACTTGTCAGGATCAGGAGCGCCCGCATGGAACCGCCCGAAGGTTTTCACCCTCATTTCCGCCGGAGCCCGGTGACCGCGCCCTGGGAGCCGCTCTATTCCCGCCTCGATCCCGACGCCGTGCGCCTCGGCCTCTGGCTGCGCGAGCCGCATTGCAACTCCCGCGGATTCGCCCATGGCGGGGTGATCGCGGCGCTGGCCGACAACGCCATGGGAATGAGTTACGGCCGGGCGCTCGACGCGCGCGCCGAATCGGTGGGGGAGGACCGCGCCGAAGCCCGCGCGGTCACGGTGTCGCTGACCCTCGACTACGTCGCTTCGGGCCGGATCGGCGAGTGGCTGGAGGTGCGCCCCCGCGTGATCCGCGCCGGCCGCCGCCTGGGCTTCGTCGATGCGCTGGTGATGGCTGGCGACCGTGTGGCGGCGCGGGCGTCGGCCACGTTCAGCCTGGTCTGACGGCCGGCCCTGCGCGCCTGCCGAAAACGCCGGCGCATGGCCGAGCTGGCCCGTCCCGTCCCCCTCCCGTCCCCGTCCCGGCTTGACGCGGGGCGCGGCGGGTGCAGTGGTTCGGGCCAGCCCCGCTTCCCCCGCGCGCCTGCGCGAAACCGACCGGACCCGACCCCATGCTCACGCTCCATTCCATGCCCGGCGCCTGCTCGCTCGCCTCCACCATCGCCCTGCATGAGGCGGGGGCCGAGTTCGTGCTGGCGCGCGTCGACTTCATGGCCGCCCAGCAGCGCACGCCCGAATATCTGGCGATCAACCCCAAGGGCCGCGTGCCGGCGCTCGCCACCGACCACGGCGTGCTGACCGAAACGCCGGCGATCCTGCGCTGGATCGGCGCGGCCTATCCGGACGCGGCGCTGATCCCCGCCGCGCCCTGGGACGCGGCCCGCATGGACAGCCTGATGTCCTTCATTTGCTCCACCCTCCATGTCGCCCACGCCCACAAGGGCCGCGGCGCGCGTTGGGCGGACGAGGCGTCGTCGCATGAGGACATGCGCCGCAAGGTGCCCGAGACCGTCGGGGCCGCCTTCCGCCATATAGAAGTCGAGATTTTCGCAGAGGCTCCCATCGGATCCTGGGCGATGGGCGATGGATATTCGCTTGCCGACCCCTACCTCTACACCGTCGCCCGTTGGATGGAGGGCGACGACCTCGACCTCGCCGACTTCCCCAAGGTCGCCGCCCACCGCGCCCGGATGGAGACCCGGTCCGCGGTCGTCGCGGCGCTGGCGGCGGAGGGGCTCGCCCCGCTTTCCGCCTGACCGGACGGGCGCCCGCCGTGGGGCGTGCGCCCCCGGCGGGCGACCCTGACCGAGCCGTCCGACCGCGGCGGCTCCACGGAGACCGAAATGCGCCTTTTCGCCTGCCCCGCCTGCGGGGACGTGATCTATTTCCCCAATCTCGCCTGCCCCTGCGGGGCGGAGCTGGCCTTCGATCCCGACCTGGCGGGCTTCGTCGCGCTGGCCGAGGTGCAGCCCTGCGCCAACCGGGAGGTGATCGGCTGCAACTGGCGGGCCGACGGCGACGGGCCCGGCGCGTTCTGCCGGTCGTGCATGATGACCAACGTGGCCCCGGACCCCAAGGCCCCCGGCGCGCTGGAACAATGGGCCGAGGCCGAGGCCGCCAAACGCTGGGTGCTGTGCAACCTCGCCCGCTGGGGCTGGTTCGGCCCCGACGACGCGGGCCCCCGTCCGGTGTTCCACCTGCTGGCCGAGGAGACCCGCCACGGCCCCGCCGACGTGATCATGGGCCATGCCGACGGCGTGGTGACCATCAACCTCGCCGAAGCCGACGTGGCCGAGCGGGTGCGCCGGCGCGAGGATCTGGGCGAGCCCTACCGGACCCTGCCGGGCCATTTCCGCCATGAGCTGGCGCATTTCCTGCAGATGCGGCTGGTGAAAAACGCGGAATTCGCCGAGGCGTTCCGGGCGCTGCTGGGCGACGAGCGCGCCGATTACGGCGCGGCGCTGGCCGTGCATTACGAGAACGGCCCGCCGTCGGACTGGCCGGAGCGGTTCGTGTCGTCCTACGCGTCCTGCCATCCGCACGAGGACTGGGCGGAGAGCACGGCGCATATCCTGCACCTGACCGACATCGCCGACAGCTTCGAGGCGGCCGGGCTCTCGGCCCCCGCCATGCCCGAGGGCTACGACGCCTATGCGGAGCCGGATGCGGCGGTGCTGATCGCGCGGGCCTGCGAGCTCGGCCTGGCGCTCAATCACGTCAACCGGGCGATGGGGCAGCCGGATCTCTACCCGTTCGTGCTGCCCGAGCCCGCGCGCGAGAAGCTGGCCTTCGTGCACCAGTGGATCCGCACGCCGGGCTGAGGCGCGGGGCTCCCTGAAGGGGCGCGCCCCACATGAAAACGCCGCCCGTCGCGATGACGGGCGGCGTTTTCCGTTCTCGGGCGGCCTGCGCCCGTCAGGCGATCATCGGGTCCGACAGCGGGTCGATCCACACCGCGAACTCGGCGAGGTTGGCGGGCCCGAAGCTTTGCGTCAGGGGCACGTCGGCGGCGTCTCGGCCGCGCGCGATCAGCACCCGGCCGATGCGGGGCTTGAGGTTGCGCGGGTCGAAGACATGCCACTTGCCGCCCAGCCAGACCTCCATATAGGCCGCGAAATCCATCGGCGCGTAGGGCGGGGCCTCGCCCACATCCGACACGATGCCGTTGCAGTAGCGCGCCGGGATGTTGAGGCAGCGGCAGAAGGCGACGCCCAGATGGGCGAAGTCGCGGCACACGCCCACGCCCTCGGTATAGGCCTCCCAGGCGGTGCGGGTCGGGCGGGCGTGCTGGTAGCCGAAGGTGATGTGGCCGTTGACGAATTCGCACACCGCCTGCACCCGCTCCCAGCCCGGCTTGGTGTGCGAGAACAGCCGCCATGCCTCGTCCATCAGCCGGTCGGTGTCGCAATAGCGCGAGCCGAGCAGGAACTGGATGGTCTCGGCCGGCAGATCCTCGACCGCGGATTGCTGCGCGTCGCGGTCCTGCGGATCGGGCTGGCCGTCGTCATGGATGATCCCGTCGGTGGAGATCACCACCCGGCCCGCGGGCGCGACGAAGCGCGCGCACCAGTTGCCGAAGCCGTCGCGATAGCTCTCGACCGGGACCGCGGGAGATATGCGCAGCCGGTCGGGCTGCTCCAGCCAGCTCTCACGCGACGGGTGCACGTTGAGCAGCGCGATGATGGGCGTGGGCGCGGCCAGATCATAGGCGATCCGGCAACCGAGGCGCAGGCGCATGGGTCGCCCTCCTGTTTGGATGCGCCGTCCGCGAGGCGGAACTCAGCGCATCGACCGAGCATGCTCGGCCGTGCGGCGGCGCCGCAAGCCTGCGGCGCGCGCGGGGCCCGC
>NZ_JBSRTQ010000045.1:0-28290 GCF_055129145.1 Albimonas sp.
ATCGCCGGCGGCCGTTTCGCATGCGGGGCCGCGGAGTGCGCGGCCGCGAGGTGCGGGGGCGCAGGGGCACGCAGGGGCAGGGGGCTCGCCTTCCGCTCCGATCCGCCGCAATCTGGGCGCCCGCATCCGATGTCCCCGGGCCCTCCGCGCCCCCTCGAGCCAGACGGAACCGACCCTGATGACCCTGACGCTCCACCACCTCGAAGCCTCGCGTTCGCAGCGCTTGGTCTGGCTGCTCGAAGAGCTCGAGGTCCCCTATGAGGTCGTGACCTACGCCCGCGACCCCAGGACGAGGCTGGCGCCGCCGGCGCTGCTGGCGGTGCACCCGATGGGGAAATCGCCGCTGCTGGTCGACGACGGCGTGACCCTCGCCGAGACCGGGGCCATCGCCGAATACCTGCTGGCGCGTCATGACGCCGGGCATCGCCTCCACCCGCGCCCCGATCACCCCGACTTCCCCCGCTACCTGGAATGGGTGCACTCGGCCGAGGGCGCGCCGTTCCTGCCGGGCCTGTTCATGGTCTATCTGGCGGGCGCGGGGCTGCTGGAGCATCCGCTCGCCGACAAGATGCGGGCCGAGGGGGCGAAGGCCGCGGCGTTCATCGAGGCGCATCTCGCCCGCCACGCCTTCTTCGCCGGCGAGACGTTCTCGGCCGCCGACTGCCTGATGGGCTTTCAGATCCGCAACGCGGTGGCGCGCAACGCGCTGGGCGAGGCTCCCGCGACCCGCGCCTGGCTCGCCCGGATGGAGGCCCGCCCGGCCTTCGCGCGGATGCTTGCGGTGGGCATCTGAGAGGACCTCCCCCGCAGTCCCGGCGCAGCGCCCGGGGGCCTCGGGGCAGGCCGCCCGACGTCAGGATCCGTCGCGCCGGACGCACGCCCCCTCCGCGACGGGGCCGTCGACGGGGTTCGGATGGGCCCCGCCCATGCGCGCCGCGGGGTCCGCGGTTGCGGCAAGACGTGTCGGTGAAAACCTCGCCGCGCGCCTTGAAAAAAGGGGTCCGAGACAGCGGCGAGAGCGGCGCCGGTCGAGGGACTCGAACCCCCGACCCCCTGATTACAAATCTCAGGTTTGGTAGTTTCGCCATGTTTCTTGCCGTGTCATGGAGCGACATATAATGCATTGAAAACAGCGAATTGAACGCCTACCTTCTCCTCCAAGGCGGCGCATGGTTTCGCGCCGCGTGTTGGACCGGTGTTGGACCGGTGTTGGACTGGAGGGCGCTATGGCCGCGCGTAAACTGAAGCTGACCCAGCGGACGGCGGATGCGGCCAAGGCCGAGGCGAGCCGCTACCACATCGTCGATACGGACCTCCCTGGCTTCCGTTTGCAGGTCACGACCACAGGCGCGAAAGCTTGGTATCTCGCCTATCGCCTCGGCGGCGGACGCGGGGCTTCGCAGCGGGAGCCGAAGATCGGCGACTTCCCCGCGATGAAGGCGGAGGCCGCGCGGCGGATCGCGGAGGAGTGGCTTGCCGAAGTCCGCAAGGGCGGCGACCCAGCCAGCGAGCGCAAAGCCCGGCGCGACGCGCCTCGCATGTCGGAGCTTTTCGACCGATATCTCGAAGAGCATGCCCGCCCGCACAAGAAGGCCTCCAGCCTTGAGAACGATGTGCGCATGATCGAGAAGCGGCTGCGCCCCGCATTCGGTAGAACGAAGATTGCCGAGGTCGCTCGCTCCGAGATCGCCGCCTTTCACAAGCGGATTTCGGCGACGCCTTATGAGGCGAACCGGGCGCTCGCCTTGCTTTCCAAAATGTTCAACCTCGCTGAGGTGTGGGGCCTTCGCCCTGATGGAACGAACCCGTGCCGCCATGTCCGCAAATATGCCGAGACGAAGCGAAAGCGCTTCCTCTCCCCCGCGGAATTGGCGCGGCTTGGCGAAGTCCTGCGGATGGCGGAGCGCGACGGGTATATTTCCCTCCTAAAAAAGGAAGGCGTGCGCGAGATTCAGGAGCGGGTGCCGGTCTCTGTCGAGGCCGTGGCGGCGATTCGCCTGTTGATCCTCACTGGCGCGCGAAAGTCCGAGATCCTCGGGCTGCGCTGGGATTGGATCGACCTCGCCAGCGGCCGAGCGAGCCTTCCGGACAGCAAGACCGGCGAGAAGTCGATCATTCTGCCGCCGCCTGCGCTGGCTGTTCTGGCGGACCTCAAGCGGTCCGACGAAAACCCCCACGTGATACGCGGCGCGAAACGTGGCGCGCATTTGGTGAACCTCAAAGACCCGTGGCTCGCCATCAGGGAAGCGGCGGGGCTGGATGATGTGCGCGTGCATGACCTTCGGCATTCCTTCGCCAGCGTAGGGGCGGCGGGTGGCGCGTCGCTGCCGATCATAGGGGCATTGTTAGGGCATTCTCAGCCGGCGACGACGGCGCGGTATGCCCATCTTTCCGATGATCCGTTGCAGGCTGCGGCGGCGACCATCGGCGAACGGATCTCGGCGGCGATGGGGGACGCGCGTGGCTCGGGCGAGATCGTCCTCTTGAAGGATTCGATCAGCTGAGGCTCTCGGAATACTCTGCGCGCGCATGTGCCGAGAGCAGACCGCGCTAGGAAGCAAGAATCAGTCTCGCAAGTTGATGCGCCTTACGTTGAGGAGGTAGGCGTGATCCATATGAAATTACTGCTGGACAAGCGAAGCCAAACGCGCGATTGAGTAATCTGGATGGTCGGAAAATAGCGCCTCGGGGTTCCCGGGGCGTTTTGCGTTTCGCCCACCCCGTGCGCGCTGGAACTCATCCGGACGCGACCAACCTCGCCAGCGCCAGAAACCTACGAGCACGAAAACTGAGCCTCCGCCGGCGACCGGCGCGGGGCCTTTTTGCGTTGGCATCTCCTCATCCCTGAGAGGTCACTTATGAATCTGCTTGTGCAACGCAAGCGGCTGCTGAGCCGTGACGAAATCGAAGCCGAATTCGGCATAACCCGGCGCTGGCTCGAACTCGCCGCCCATCGCGGCGACGGGCCGCCGATGCGCAAGATCTCACGCCGCATGGTCCGCTATGAGCGGTCCGAGTTCGAGGCGTGGCTTGGCGCGTCGCGGGTGGATTGACCGATGGTGAAAAATGTCGAAGCCCGGCGCGCGGACAGGCGCAACCGGGCCTCTGAAAAGCCTTCGCGGACGGCGCGGCTTCTCGAGAACATAACGTGCACAAGCTCAAGTGTCACCTGTGACTCGCCCCGCGATACGTGCGGGAACCGCAGCGCGGGCTGCGCCACCCGTGGCGTCGGGTTCGCCTCCGCCATGTCGGCGCAATCAACGCGCCTACCCGGGAATTTCGGGAGGGCCGAGGAATGACCCACGATGGAACCTTCCGCACCGATGCCGCGGCGGCGGCGCTTGCGCTCGCCAAGGCGGGGCTCCCAGTGTTTCCCTGCGACGGTCGACCGAAGCTGCTCGCCGAGCAACGCTACCCTGACGAGCCGCGCAAAACGCCCCTCACGGCGCATGGCTTCAAGGATGCGACCGCGAACCTGGATACCGTCGCGAGCTGGTGGCGACGCTTTCCCGAGGCGTTGCCGGGCGTCCCGATGGGGGTGGCATCGGGCCTCTTCGTTGCTGATGCCGACATAGACCGCGACACCGGCGAAACGGCAGGCGAGGCGACGCTCGCCGCGCTTGGCATAACGCCCGCGAACCACATGCATTGCGCGCCGACCCGCTCGGGCGGGTGGCATTTCATCTTTCGGTGGCGCGAGGGTCTGCCCGGAAACAGCGTGAAGGGGCTTGTTGGCGTCGATATCCGCAGCGAGGGCGGCTACGTGGTCGCCTGGGCTCCCGAGGCGTTGATCGCCGCCTACGAGGCCGCGGACCTCGAAGGGCCGCCCAGCGCCCTCCTGTTGGCGCTGGAGCGCGCGAAGGATGCGGGCAGGCGCAGCGACAAGGGTGCGCGCGGGGGCTTCAAGTTCGATCACGGTCGGGGTGATCCGTTCTTCGCCGCCGTGAAGGCCGCGGCGCTCGCCAATCTCGGCGCGTGGGTTCCGCGGATTTTTCCCGTTGCGGAGTTTCAACCTGGGACCGGAGCATGGCGCGTCTCGTCGGGCGACCTCGGCCGGGCGCTGCAAGAAGATCTGTCGTTGCATCCCGACGGCATCCGGGATTTCGGCGAGGAAGCGCCGATGACCGCAATCGACGTGGTGATGCGTTGGGGCGGCGCGGCGACGCCGCACGAAGCCGCGGAGTGGCTCTGCGAAGCGTTGGGCATCAATCCGGCGTTTCTTGGACGGGGCGCGCGTCCCAGGGCGCAGGCGGGGGTAGGCGCGGGCGATGACGACTGGCCCGAGCTTGTCCCGCTCGAAAGTGGCGACCTTCCGCGGCTTTCGCCCGACATGCTGGGCGGATGGCTCGGCGACTATGCGTCGGCGCTCGCGACCTCGACGGAAACGCCGTTCGAGTTGGCGGCCTGCCTGACCCTCGGCGCGGCGTCGGTGGCGGCGGCGCGGCGTATCCGGGTGCGCGTGAAGCCCGACTACTTCGAGCCATGCAACTTGTGGCTCCTTCCGGCGCTGGCCCCGGGAAACCGGAAGTCGGCGGTGGAGAAGGCGGCGGCCCGCCCGCTTCGCGATTGGGAGCGGGAGAAGGCCGAGGTGATGGCCAGCGAGATCGCGGTATCGGCATCCGAGCTGGAGGTCGCGAAAGGGCGCTCCAAAGAGTTGAAGGCGCAGGCCGCGAAAGCGAAGAGCGACGCCGAAGCGCGCGACCTCGCCCGGAAGGCGGCGGAGATCGAGAGCGCCGCGCCTGAGCCCCCGCGGCCGCCGCAGCTCTGGACCTCCGACGCCACGCCCGAGAACCTGGGTGTGCTTCTCGCCGCGCATGGCGAGCGCATGGCGTGGCTCTCCGCGGAAGGCGGGTTCTTCGAAATCGTCGGCGGGCGCTACTCAAAAGGCGTTCCGAACCTCGACCTCATGTTGAAGGCCCATGCCGGCGACGCCGAGCGCGTGGATCGGATCGGCCGCGCGCCAGTCTACTTGCGCGAGCCGCTGCTCACGGTCGCCATGTCGCCGCAACCGGACCTGTTGCGGGGGCTGGTGGCTAAGCCGGGTTTCCGGGGCCGGGGTCTTCTGGGGCGGTTCCTCTACTTCCTGCCGAGGTCGCCGCTCGGCTGGCGCAGTCTGGACGCGGAGCCAGCGCCCGAGCCGGCCAAGGCGGCCTATGACAGCGGGCTTCGCGCCATGCTGGATTGGCCCGAGGGGTATGATCGAAGCGGCGAGCCATGCCCGCATGTCATCTGGCTTTCGCCTGAGGCCTTCGAGGAATGGCTCGCCTTCGCCAAGCGGTTCGAGGCCCGAATGCGGCCGGGGGGCGACTTCGAGAACGCGACCGACTGGGCGGGCAAGGCCCCCGGCGCAGCGGTGCGCGTCGCCGGCGTTCTTCACGCGGCGGACCATGCGGGGGGCGCGCCCTGGATGACCGATGTTCCTCGCGAGACGATGGAACGAGCGATTGCCTTCGTCGAAGTCTCCGCCGCCCATGCGCTTGTCGCGTTCCGCCTGATGGCGGCGGATGATGGCTTGGCAGCTGCCGAGCAAGCCTGGGCTTGGATGCGCCGCCGTCACAAGCGCCGCTTCGCCGCCCGTGATCTTTGGCAAGGTCTCAAGGGTTCGGCGGCCTTCGCGACAATGGCGGATGTGTCGTTGGCGTTGGAGCGACTTGCCGAGCGTGGATACATCGCCATCGCGCAGGATGGTCGGGGCAAACCCGGGCGGCCTGCAAGCCCGACGATCACGGTTCGCCCCGACCTTTCGGCGGATTGGGATTGAGGGATTGCCAGCCCCGCTGGGCGTCCCTTGTGCGGCCCGAACGTTCTCCCCGTTTCCCCCATTTCCCCCAAATGCGCGGTCGCGTGCCATTCCGGGGGAAGCGGGGGATATGGGGGAAGGGGAGCGCGCATCGCTTTTTTTCCCGCACTACGCGCCCGCGCAAGCGCGTCATGGAGTGTTAGAATGAGCGATCTGGAGAAACGCCTCGCCCGCCTTATGTGGCGCAGCCAAGGCCGGAAGCATTGCGGGGCGAAGACCCGAACCGGAAGGCCCTGCAAGATGCGCCCGGCTAGTCTCTGGAACGACCGTTGCGGGCTGCATGGCGGGCTTTCGACCGGACCGAGATCAGTTGAGGGCCGGAAGAACATCGCAGAGGCGCAAAGGCGACGCTGGGCGCGATGGCGTGGCGAGAGGGTCTTAGACTTGGGCGCTGAAAGTCGCTTGGAAATTCAGTCGCCTGACCCGGCTCTGGCCTCCCGGAATGATTGACGTCTGGAGTGAAAACCATGCCCGCGCCCGACCCTGACGGCTTGTCGGTGGAATGCTGGGACGATGGCCGCTTTACGGTCCTCGCTGAGGTCTCAGCGTATGGCAACCGTCGCCACCGCATCGCTCGCTTGAAGTCAGTCGTTCGAAATCTTCGCTGGGGAAACTGGCCATGCATTCAATGCGGAGGACCAATCTCGCTCAGCCGTCGCTCTGATGCCCGATATTGCGGCGAGGCTTGTCGGAAACGGGCGGCGCGGGGGAGGGCTCGCAAAGTTGAGGTGAAGGGAGCGCAGGCGATTGGGCCGCTCTGGCGAGACTGTTGACACACGGCCTGTGTGGCAATGCCTTTTGTCTATGGGCGATGGCAGGACGGAAGGGGGGCTTCGATCCTCCGGCTAATTAGATCGGGGACCGGCGAGGAAACGCAATTTCCCGCGTCCACAGTTTGAGGCATGACGCGCCCATGTAACGGGGAGGGGGGCGGAGAATCTCTGGCCCGTCGAGGCCGGGACCGGCGTGGGCAGGCGAATTCCTACGCTAACACAGGTTTTGGCCTCGCCACGTGCGCATGGCGGAAGCTCGCTGGCGGAGGCGCGCAAGGCAGGGCGATACGGTCGGCCCTCAGCCGCCTCATGGAAGACCTATGCACCCACTTCAACCTCAGCCTCGGCGCTGATGCCCTTAGGCGCAGGTAGGGGTCCTTCCCCAAAGATCAGCCCAAGGGTGGTTCGGGCCTTGGGGTCGATCTAGGCGCAGAAAAGCCCCAAGGGGGTTCCGTCCGCAGGCAATTGGAACCGCGCCTTTTGAGGCGTGGTTTGATGCGCGACCGAATAGGGGAGTGCGGGGCCGACTTCGAGCGTCGTTGCTGCCGTCAGAGGACGTAGCGGCCTTCTCCCGTCATCTCGGCCATGCCCAAGCCGGCGAGCGTTTCCAGCAGCGGCGAAACGGTCGTCGCGCGACCTCTGAGGAAGGTGCGGGCCACGGCTTCGGCGTCGGCCTCGCCCAATGTCTCCAGCGCCTCGCGAACCGCGGCGATCTGGGCGGGCAGGGTCTTGGGCCATGCGGCCTTGCCGGTCTCGGACTTTGCGGCGATTGCGAGCGTTCCGGACTTGGCCTCGGCCGCGCGACCGTCGGGGTTCTGGTAGTCGGGGCGGAGCCAGCGGACATGGCCCTGCGCCTCCTCTTCGGCCCGCTCGCGATTGAGGGCGACGAGATTTTGAAGGAGGTCGCTCTCGGGCAGATCGACCGGCCAGCCATAGGCCTCGGCCACGGCGGCGTCGATCCGGTCGTGAATGTCGCGCAGCAGGCCCACGAGGCCGTCGTCATAGATCTGCTTGTCCTTGCCCTCGATTTTTTCGCCGGTCCGGAGCTTTTCGAGGATGTTATACATTTGGGTCAACGTCAGCTTGGGATGCTGGGCCTGGCGGTCCTTGCGGTGGGCGTCGAGTTCTTCTCCGAGGGCGCGGAGGGTGCTCCGCCGGGCTGGAGTGAGGGCCGGGAAGGGGAACGGGTCAAAGCAACGAGGGTTATTATAAACCGGATCATTCCCAACGCCTTGTCGACCACCCATAGCATCTGACCAAGTCGTGTGGAAGCGTCCACTCAAAATGGCAAGATGTTCAGCTGTCGAAAGCGCCACCACTCTAAGCTTTTGGTCCGGGAGCACGTCGCTCTCTACGAACGAGAAGCATCTATGCTTGGAAGTTTCAGTTGTCGCAATGAAGCGATCCAAGCCTGACAATGCAATTCGCATCTCAGGACGAGTTTTTGCGAACAGCCACCATTCCTTCGCATATTTCTCATAGTCTTTTGACTGCGAAGCTTTTGCGTCCCGTTTTACTTTTACAGTGTCGCTCAAATGCTGAAATCCGTCCGGAAAGTGAATTCGCACCTCACTTTGTGTCAGGCCAGTGAAGTCAATCACTCTCCGATGCGTAACTCCTGAAACAAGTTCGCTTCCATTCATATAGCGAGGCAGACGCCCTGCGTTTACTAGTGCGCTCCAGCGACTTGATTGCTGATTTCTCACAACGAAGCCTTCGCCAACGCGAATGACGCCCATAAAAGCAAGATTCTCATTTCCTCGTAGCCCAGTCGCAGTTTGCAAGTCCGCGCCAGTGCGAAGATTTGAGAAGACAACACCTGCATCAGATTGAAAATCGACTTGGCGTCCCTCTGCCTCATGCGTTGCCCGATTTTCCGAGGCGAGGTTGAGCAGCAGCCCGCGGCGTTTGCCAGCCGCACCAACGGTCATCGCGATGCGCACCGCAGCTCCATCCACCGTGTCGACCCAAGGGTGATCCGGAATGGCGAAGATTATTGAAAGCGGCCGCTTTCCGTCGTTCAGATGCGGCTCCAGAACCCGCCGATTGAAGGCCTGCCGTAGGCTATTTGTGGTGATGAGCCCGAACCGACGCAAACCCTTACCCCCCTCGTAGGCGCGGGCCTTCAGCGCGGCTTTCTCCCACCAGAACATTACTAGATCGGCGCTTTGCGGCATCTTGGGATAGGCGCGCCATAACGCCTCCACATAGCCGTCGCCGAGCGCCTCGCGCATCCGCTTATTTCCGATGAAGGGCGGGTTGCCGACGATGAAAGTCGCTTCGGGCCAAGCGGCGGGGAGCGGGTCGGCGTAATCGAAAATCTGCGCGCGCGCCGAGGGGTCGGGGACCTCCTCCCCGGTCGCGGGATGGCGCATTGTGGTCACGCCGTCCCAGCGGGTGACGGGGGCGCCGGTCTCGTCCATGCGCGGCGTGCGGCCGGTCCAGGTCAGCACCGCGTCGCGATGCTCGATATTGCGAAAATCGCGCAGGATCGGCTCGGACGGCGCGGCCTTGCCGTGGGTCCGGTAGTGCCATTGGAGGTAGCCGATCCACAGGACAAGCTCGGCCACGTTCGCCGCCCACGGATTCAGCTCGATCCCGAGAAACTGGTGCGGGTCGACGGTATGCCCGGCGAGGTCGAGGCTCGCCTGCGTCTCGCCCAGCTCCTCCAGCGTGGCGACGACCTCGCCTTCGAGGCGCTTCATCAGCTCCAGCGCGACATACAGAAAGTTGCCCGAACCGCATGCGGGGTCCAGAACCGTGATCTTGCAAAGCTTGCGGTGAAAGTCGCGAACGGCGTCCAGCGCCTCCTTGTTCTTGCCTTGGCTCCGCAGGAGATCGGCCGCGGCCTGCACGTCGCGCCAGTCGGAGCGGAGCGGCTGTATGATGGTCGGCATCACCAACCGCTCGACATAGGCGCGGGGCGTGTAGTGCGCGCCGAGCTTGTGACGGCTCTTGCGGTCGAGCGCGCGCTCCAGCAGCGTTCCGAAAATCGCGGGTTCGACTTGCTTCCAATCGGCGTCGGCGGCCTCGATCAGAAGACCTAGCTGCAAGGCCGTCAGAGGCAGGGCCTTCGCGTCGCGGAAAAGCCCGCCGTTGAAGCGCAGGAGGCGCGCCATCAGAACGGGGGAGTTGCCGCCCGTGTTCATCGTCTCCCATAGCGATTGCAGGACGGGCTCGGCCATTTCGGGGCGGCCGCGCAGCTCGCGCAGCTTGTCGCGGAAGGAGTCCTTCGGAAGCAGCTCGACGTCTTCGGCGAACATCGTGAAGAGGCATCGCATCAGGAAGCGCGCGACCGTTTCCCCGTCATGGCCCTGGCCCTCGAAGCTTTTGCCAAGTTCGGCGAGATGGGCGGCGATATCGCGCGTGACCTCGGCCGCGCGGCGAGACGGGTCCAGCGAGACGGGATCTTCCCAGATTGTGCGGAGCCGGTCGCGCACGGCCTTGTCGCGTAGATCTTCGAGCGTGATGCGGTAGCGGTTGCCGTCCGGAAACTGGGTGTAGCCCTGACCCTGACCCGAGAAATCGGCGTGAACCTCGATCATGTTGCCGACGTCGACGATCAGCAGGAACGGGGGCCAGCCGTCTTCCTTCGAGACGGCGCGTGCATAGCCGTCCGCTTGGTTGCGTGCTCGAAGCAGGGTGTCCTCGAAAGCGCGCGTTCCACGGCGGCCATGTCCGGTTCGGTTGGCCGCGGTGCTGTCGGGGAGGAGGTCCAGTTGCTCCGCCTCGGCTTTGGGGCCTGCGCCTTGCTTGGCTTCCATGATGAAGCAGCGACGGCGATAGAGGTCTATCCGCCTTTTGCGACGGTCGCCGGTATGCGTTTCCGTCACCGGGCGTTCGAAGCGATAGTCGTCTGTTTGGCCGTCGCTTTGGGCCGGCTTAGGCGGGGCGACGCCGATCAGGGCGCAAAGTTCATTCGCGAATGTCTGGAAATTGGCGATCTCGCTGCCGCCCGAGGCGCGCCAGCGGGAAATGAAGTCCTCGATCTGCAATGCGTTGTTCTCCCTGTTAGGGGGACGTTGCATGCGACGGCGGCTTGCCACAATGGCTTTTCCGACTTGCTCGATATGCGAGCGGACAGAGCGATGCTCTTGCGCACCCGATTAGGCGGATGCCGCGACCCGCCGGTGAAGGCGAGATCGGTAGTGGTGTTGGACCGGTGTTGGACGGCTAGCCGTCCGGGTTTTCGATAGCCCTATAAGCTATTGAAATTATGGCGCCGGTCGAGGGACTCGAACCCCCGACCCCCTGATTACAAATCAGGTGCTCTACCAGCTGAGCTAGACCGGCTCTCCGCCGGCCATGGCTAGCGGCTCGGGATCGCGCGGGCAAGACTTCCGCGCGCGAAGCGGCCCCGCGACGGAGTCGCGGGGCCGGGTGGCTCGAATGCCGATCAGGCCGAAGCCCGGATCAGGCCGCGACGCGCGACCGGCGACGGGCGCGCAGCCCGGCCAGCGAGGCCACGCCCATGCCCAGCAGACCCAGGGCCGCGGGAACCGGCACCGCGGACGCCGACACCGCCGACAAGGCCTGGTCGGGGTAGTTGGAGAAGAACCCGTCCATGCCGTAGCCGATGTAGTCCGCGAACTGGTCGGCCGCGGCGGCGTCGTCGGCGTTCCCGAAGGTCCAGCCCACCACGCTCAGACCCAGGCCATGCGCCTCTTCGATGAAGTCGATCCAGGCCGCGTCGCCCGACAAGCCCGGCGAGCTGATGTAGACGCCCAGCCCGTCGATCCCCTGCGAGACCAGCGTCGCCAGATCCGTGGCCCCGTCGGTGCCGTACCAGGCCCCGCCGGCGAGCACGTAGCCGAGCGAGACCAGGTCGATGTCGGCCGAGGCCTCGTCGAGCAGCGTGTCGATCTCGGTCAGGGCGGCGACCGAGAAGCTCTGGATGTAGACATGGTCGTCGGCGGTCGAGCTGAAGCCCTTCGAGACCAGCTGGGCGACGATCTTGGCGTTCAGCTCGGAGCTGGCGGCCTTGGCCTCCGGGTAGACGCCGATCGAGGTCCCGTTGTCGGCGTTCCACTGGTTGGCGAAGTCGAGCACCTCGTCCAGCGTCGGCACGGTGGAGCCGGTCGCGTAGGCGGAGGTGAAGCCCGGATAGGTCTTGTTGGGCACGATGTCGACGGTCAGCTGCTTGATCTCGGCGAGCGTGTAGTCCGACACGTTGTAGCCGCCGTTGCGCATGCCGAGCACGGCTTCGACATTGGTGGTGCGGTTCAGGGTGGCGTCGTGGATCGCGACCAGCACGCCGTCCTTGGTGATCTGCACGTCGGGCTCGATGTAGTCGACGCCCATCGAGGCGGCGAGCTCATAGGCCTCGATGGTGTGCTCGGGCAGGTAGCCCGAGGCGCCGCGATGGGCGATGACGATGGGCGCTTCGCCGGTCAGCGTGGGGTAGTCGAGGCCGAGCGCCTGGGCGCCCTGGGGCAGCGCCAGCAGCAGGGCGGGGGCGAGGGCGAGGGCCGGGGCGGCGAGCCGGAAGGAGGGACGCATGGGAAAGCTCCAGTGATGAGGTTGGGCCTGCCTGAGGCGCGGCCGACGGCATTCCTCTCCGCGATCCTGAGTGGAATCGTAAGTTAAGTTTTTGTTTCAGTTCAGTGACTTGTCGGATGTGCGCGCAAATGTGAACGGACCGGAGACGCGTCGCCCTCGCCCAAGGCTTGCGCGGCGCTGCGTCAGTCGCGCGGCCGGGGACGCGCGCGGCGTCACCTGTATGAACGGGAGGGGCCTCGTGGATCGCGCCGCCCGCGGGCCGGTCGGCTGAACGGGCGGGGGCCGCGATGCGTTGACGGCCCGCCCGCCCCCCGGTAAGCGCAGGACGCAGAATGGGAGGGTCCGATGACTGCACCGCGCTCGTTTCAGGAGATCATCCTGCGGCTCCAGACCTACTGGGCCGCGCGGGGCTGCGCCGTGCTGCAGCCCTATGACATGGAGGTGGGCGCCGGGACCTTCCACCCGGCGACCACGCTGCGCAGCCTGGGCGTCCGCCCCTGGGCCGCGGCCTATGTCCAGCCCTCGCGCCGGCCGACCGACGGGCGCTACGGCGACAATCCCAACCGGCTTCAGCACTATTACCAGTTCCAGGTGCTGATCAAGCCGAGCCCGCCCGACCTGCAGGCGCTGTATCTCGGCAGCCTCGAGGCCATCGGCATCGACATGACGCTCCATGACATCCGGTTCGTCGAGGACGACTGGGAGAGCCCGACGCTGGGCGCCTGGGGCCTCGGCTGGGAGGTGTGGTGCGACGGGATGGAGGTGAGCCAGTTCACCTATTTCCAGCAGGTCGGCGGGCATGACTGCCACCCGGTCTCGGGCGAGCTGACCTATGGGCTGGAACGGCTGGCGATGTATGTGCTCGATATCGATCACGTCATGGACATGCCCTACAACGACCCCGACGCGCTGATCGCGCTGAAATACGGCGACGTGTTCCGCCAGACCGAGCGGGAATATTCGCGCTTCAACTTCGACGTGGCCGACACCGCCGTCCTGCTCCGCCATTTCGAAGAGGCGGAGGCGGAATGCGCCGCGATCCTCGCCCAGCCGCGGCTCGACCCCAAGACCGGGCGCGACATCCCGATGGCGCATCCGGCCTATGACCAGTGCATCAAGGCGTCGCACATCTTCAACCTGCTCGACGCGCGGGGCGTGATCTCGCCGACCGAGCGGCAGGCCTATATCGGCCGGGTCCGCACGCTCGCCAAGGCCTGCGCCGACTGCTTCGCGACCACGGAGGCCGCAGGCGCGTCGCCCCAGCCGGCGGAGGCCTAGCCCATGCGCCCCCGCCCCCTGATCCTCGCCTTTCTCGGCTTCTGCATCACCTTCGGCATGGCGTTGTGGTGGTTCCAGACCCGCGCCTTCTACGTGCATGAGGACGGGCTGACCGAGATCGCCGTCCAGGGCTCGACCCTGCCGGTGACGGACTACGTGGGCATCGACGCCATGACCTCGCCGCTGAAGCTGCGCGCCTGCTTCCGCATCGCCGACGGGGTGGCGCCGGATGCGCTGCAGCATGTGCCCGCGGCCGACGAGGCGACGCCGCTCGTCGCCCCCGACTGGTTCGACTGCTTCGACGCCTCGGCCATCGCCGAGGGCATCGCCGCCGGCCCGATCCGCGCGGTGATCGCCGAGCGCAACCAGCCCTACGGCTTCGACCGCATCGTGGCGGCGGACCCGGCCGGGCGCGGCTGGATGTGGCGCCAGATCAACGCCTGCGGGCAGGCGAAATTCGACGGCCAGCCGCTGCCGGCGGATTGCCCGCCGCCGCCCGCGGACTGAACGCCATGCGCCGGCCCCGCCAGAGCGTTCGCCCGGCCCCTCGCCCGCGCATCGCGCGGGTGCGTGCGCCCGGCCTGCGCGTCGCGGGGCGCCGGCGATGACCGCGGGCCTGTCCGAATATCATGTGGCCGACCACCTGGCGCTGACGCTCGGGCTGGTGGTCTATCTGCTCGGCGCCTATCTCACCCGCCGCGTCCGGCTGCTGCGCGACTGGAACATCCCCGAGCCGGTGACCGGCGGGCTCGTCGCCTCGCTGGCGGTGCTGGCGCTGCACGAGGCCAGGGGGCTGGAGATCAGCTTCGAGCTGACTTCGCGCGACGCGCTGCTGGTGCTGTTCTTCGCGGCCATCGGGCTCAACGCCCGGCTTTCGGACCTGCTGGCGGGGGGGCGGCCGCTCGCCATCCTGCTGGCGCTGACGCTGGGCTTCATCGTGGCGCAGGATCTGGTGGGGCTCGCCACCGCGGCGGCGTTCGGGGCGCCGCTGGGGGCGGCGGTGCTGCTCGGCTCCGCCGCGCTGATCGGCGGCCACGGCACCGCCATCGCCTGGGCGCCCGAGATCGCCGCGGCGCAGGGCCTGCCCGGGGCGATGGAGCTCGGCGTCGCCATGGCCACCCTCGGTCTCGTCGCCGCGGCGCTGCTGGGCGGGCCGGTGGCGCGTCTGCTGATCGAGCGTCGGCATCTGACGCCCGACCACCCGACCGAGGAACTCTCCGTCGGCCTCGCCTATGACGAGGAACGCACCGAGACCATCTCCCACCAGGGGTTCATGCGCGCGATGCTGGCGCTCAACATCTCGGTGGCGCTCGGCTTCGCCGCCTCCGAGGCCATCGCCGGGACCGGGTTCCGCCTGCCGCTCTTCGTGCCCTGCCTGATGATGGGGATCGTGGTCGGCAACCTCTACGCCGCGCTCTTCCCCCGGGCGGCGGAGATCCGGCGGACGCCGGAGCTGAACCTGATCTCCGACTATGCGCTGAGCGTGTTTCTTGCGATGTCGCTGATGAGCCTGCAATTGTGGACGCTCGCCTCGATGGGCTGGATGCTGGTCGCGGCGATCGCGGTGCAGACCGCGATGACCGCCGCCTATGTGATCTGGGTCCTCTTCCCGGCGATGGGGGGCGGCTACCGCGCGGCGGTGCTCGCCTCCGGCTTCGCCGGCTTCGCGCTGGGGGCGACGCCGACCGCCATCGCCAACATGACCGCGGTGACCAAGCGCTACGGGCCGTCCCCCATGGCCTTCGTGGTGCTGCCGCTGGTCTCCGCCTTCTTCGTCGACGTCGCCAACGCCTTCGCCATCCGCCTCTTCCTGACGCTCTAGGATCTCTCCCATGCCCGACCTCTTGATCGAACTTTTCTCCGAAGAGATCCCGGCGCGCATGCAGGGTCGCGCGGCCGAGGATCTGAAGAAGCTGGTGACCGACGCCATGGTGGAGGCCGGGCTGACCTACGAGGCCGCCGCCGCCTTCGCCACGCCCCGCCGGTTGTGTCTGGCTGTGGAGGGGGTTCTGAAGGCCACCCGGCCCACGCGCGAGGAGCGAAAGGGCCCCCGCGCCGACGCGCCCGAGAAGGCGGTCGAGGGCTTCTTGCGCTCCACCGGCCTGACGCTCGATCAGCTGGAGCGGCGGGCGGACAAGAAGGGCGAAGTGCTCTTCGCCACCATCGAAAAACCGGGCCGCGAGGCGGCGGAGGTGGTGGCCGAGGCCCTGGAAGGCGCCATCCGCAATTTCCCCTGGCCGAAATCGATGCGCTGGGGGACGGGCAACCTGCGCTGGGTGCGGCCGCTGCATTCCATCATCTGCCTCCTTTCCGATGAGGCGGGGGCGAGCGTCGTCCCGCTCGACATCGACGGCATCCGCGCCGGGGACGAGACCCGGGGCCACCGCTTCATGTCGCCGGGCGCGATCCGGGTGACGGGGTTCGAGGACTACCGGGCGAAGCTCCTCGCCGCCCATGTGGTGCTGGACCCGGCCGAGCGGGCCGAGCGGATCTGGCATGATGCGACCCAGGCCGCTTTCGGGCTCGGCATGGAGGTCGTCGAGGACCGCGGGCTGCTCGCCGAGGTGGCGGGGCTGGTCGAGTGGCCGGTGGTCCTGATGGGGCCCATCGGCGAAAAATTCCTCGGCCTGCCGCCGGAAGTGCTGCAGACCTCGATGAAGGAGCACCAGAAGTTCTTCTCGGTGCGGAACCCCGCCACCGGGCGCATCGAAAAATTCGTGACCGTGGCCAACCGGGAGACGGCGGACGCCGGGGCCACGATTCTGGAGGGCAACGGAAGGGTGCTGGCCGCGCGCCTGTCGGATGCGCTGTTCTTCTGGGAGAACGACCAGCGGACCGTGGAGCGTGGGGGGATGGAGGCGCTGTCCGCCCCGCTCGCCGCGGTGACGTTCCATAACAAGCTCGGCTCCCAGTCCGAGCGCATCGCCCGCATCGCCGCGCTGGCGCGCGAGATCGCGCCCTCCGTCGGCGCCGATCCGGCGCTGGCCGAGATGGCGGCGAAGGTGGCGAAAGCCGATCTTTCGTCGGCCATGGTCTACGAGTTTCCCGAGCTGCAGGGCGTGATGGGCGGTTACTACGCCCGCGCCGCCGGGCTGTCTGACGAGGTGGCGGACGCCTGCGCCGCGCATTACGCGCCGCTGGGGCCAGGGGACGCCGCCCCGACCGCGCCGGTCTCGGTCGCCGTGGCGCTCGCCGACAAGATCGACATGCTCACCGGCTTCTGGGCCATCGACGAAAAGCCCACGGGGTCGAAGGATCCGTTTGCGCTGCGTCGCGCGGCGCTGGGCGTGATCCGCACGATCCTCGACAACGGGGTCCGCGTGGTGCTGACCCGCGCGCTCGCCTCGGGCGCGCTGGCCAACGAAGTCAACGCCCCCGACCATGCCGGCCCGGTGGAGGCGTTGGTGCCTGACCTGCTCTCCTTCCTTGCCGACCGCCTGAAGGTGCATCTGCGGGCCGAGGGGCTGCGCCATGACGTGATCGAGGCCTGTTTCCAGCTTGGCGGGCAGGACGACCTGGTGCTGCTGGTCGCCCGGGTGCGGGCGCTGCAGGCCTTCGTCGACTCCGAGGACGGGGCGAACCTGCTGCAGGGCCATCGCCGCGCGGTGAACATCCTGACGGCGGAGGAGAAGAAGGACGGGATCGAATACTCGCTCGACCCGGACGTCAAATTCGCCGAAGGGCCGGAGGAGAAGGCGCTCTTCGCCGCCCTCGACGCCGCCGAGCCCCGGATCGCCGCGGCGCTCGCCCACGAGGATTTCGCCGCCGCCATGGCCGCGATGGCCGGGCTGCGCGCGCCCATCGACGCCTTCTTCGACGCGGTGCAGGTCAATTCCGACAACGGCATCATCCGTCGCAACCGGCTCTGCCTGCTCAACCGCATCCGCGTGGTGATGCAGCGCGTCGCCGTCTTCGGGGCGCTGGAGGGTTGAGGGGAAAACGTAGGGCGGGCGCCAACCCGCCTTCCGCTGGTTCCGCCGGGCTGAACGCAAGCCGCGCGGGCCGGGGCGGGGCAGGGTGCACCCTTCCGCCCCCCGCGCCCGAGGCCCCATGTCCGTCCCCATCGCGCCCTTCACGCTGAACATCCCGCAAGCCGAGCTCGACGACCTCAACGCCCGGCTCGACCATGCCCGCTGGCCGGAGGCGGAGGCGGTGGGGGACGACACGCAAGGCGCGCCGCTCTCCCGGATGCGCGCGCTCGCCGACTACTGGCGTCACCAATACGACTGGCGGCGGTGCGAGGCGCGGCTGAACGGCCTTGGCCAGCACAAGGCGGAGATCGACGGGCTCGGCATCCATTTCCTCCATGTCCGCAGCCCCGAACCGAACGCCCTGCCGATGGTGATGACCCATGGCTGGCCCGGCTCGATCATCGAGTTCATGGAGGTGATCGGCCCGCTCACCGACCCCGCCGCGCATGGCGGAGACCCGGCCGACGCCTTCCATCTCGTCCTGCCCTCGCTGCCCGGCTTCGGGTTCTCGGACAAGCCGGCCAAATCGGGCTGGGGCGTGGCGCGGATCGCGGCGGCCTGGGGGGCGCTGATGCCGGCGCTGGGATATGCCCGCTATGTGGCGCAGGGGGGCGACTGGGGGTCTGCGGTCACCACCGCGATGGGCGCGCAGCGGCCCGTGGGGCTGGAGGCGATCCACCTCAACATGCCGAGCTTCCCGCTCGACCGGCGCGACACGTCCGACGACCCCGCGATCCGCCGCGCGATCGCGGCCAACACCCGCCACCGCCGCTGGGGCACGGGCTATTCGCGCCAGCAATCCACAAGGCCCCAGACGCTGGGCTACGGCCTGACCGATTCCCCCATCGGCCAGGCGGCGTGGATCTATGAAAAATACTGGGAATACACCGACCATGACGGCGACGCCGAGGCGCTGCTGGGACGGGACGCGATGCTCGACAACATCATGCTCTACTGGCTGCCGGCGGCGGGCGCGTCTTCGGCCCGGCTCTACTGGGAGAGCTTCGGGGCCGGATACGCGATCCCGGAGGTGGAGATCCCGACCATGGCCACCGTCTTCCCGCGCGAGATCGTGCCCGCGCCGCGCGCCTGGTCCGAAAAGATCTACAAGAACATCGCCCGCTGGACCGAGGCCGAGCGCGGCGGCCATTTCGCCGCCTTCGAACAGCCCGGGATCTTCGTGCGCGAGCTGCGCGACGCGTTCCGGCCGTTCCGGTGACGCGCGGCCGCCGCAGCGCCTTCATTCGATGTTATCGAATACGTCGCAAAGCCTCGCCTGCCTTTCCATTTCCCACGGCCCCGGCTAGGCTTGCTGCATAGCACAATGGGCAAGGAGGCGCGCCATGCGCCCCGAAACGGACCTGTCGCACGACCTGATCGCCCCGCTGGGCCCCGGCGGGGCCGAGGAATCGGCGCGCTTCGGGCGCAAGGCGGCGACGCTGTCGCGACTCATCGGTCTCGGCATGCCGGTGAAGCCCGGCTTCGCGGTCTCGGCCGAGGCGGTCGCCCGGCTGGGCGCGGAAGGGGCGGAGGCGCTGGGCGCGGGCTTCGACGCGGCGCTGGCGGGGCTCGCGCCGGGCGGGCTGCTGGCGCTGCGCGCCTCTCCGGGCAAGAAGGAATGGGGCGGGCCGGCGACGCTGCTCAATCTCGGGGCCTCGGTCGAGGCGCTGGAGCCGCGCATCGGCCCCCGCGCGGCCCGCGACGCCACCCGCCGCCTGATCCACGCCTATGCGGTCCATGTCGGCGGCGCCGATCCCGAGGCCTTCGAATACGCGCTGCATGACGCGCTGAAGGACCATGGCGCGGAGACCGAGCGCGATCTGGACGCCGAGGCGCTGGACGAGCTGATCGCGACCTTCCTCGACCTGCATGAGGAGGAGACGGGCGATCCGTTCCCCCTGACCGCCGCCGATCAGCTGGCGGGCGCGATGCGGGCGATGGCGCGGATGTGGGGCTCCGTTTCCGCCCGGCTGCTGCGCGCGTCGCGGGGGGGGCCGGAGACCGGCGGCCTCGCGCTGATCGTGCAGGAGATGGCGATGGGGCTCGCGCCGGACCTGTCGGGGGCCGGGCGCGTGGCGTTCCGCTCCGAGCAGTCGGGGGAGCCGGGGCTGCGGGGCCGGATGCTGTTTCAGGCGCAGGGCAACGACGCCTCCGCCGGTCTGCGCACCCCGCGCCTGATCGGGGCTGCGGAGCGGCGGGAGGCGGGCGTGCGCGACCCTTCGCTGGAGGAGGCCGCGCCGGCCATCGCCGACCGTCTGCGCGCGCTCGGCGCGCTGGCCGAGCGGCATTTCGCCGAGGCGATGGCGCTGGAATTCACGCTGGAGGGGGGCGAGCTGTCGGTGCTGGGCGCGGATCCCATCCGCCGCACGCCGCGCGCCGCGGTGCGGGTGGCGGTGGATCTCGCCAAATCCGGCGCGATCCAGATCGAGGACGCGGTGCTGCGGGTCGAGCCGCGCCTGCTGTCGGAACTGCTGCACCCGACCATCGACCCCCTCGCGCCGCGCGACCTTCTGGCCCGCGGCCTGCCTGCGAGCCCCGGGGCCGCGCACGGCCCCATCGTCTTCGCCGCCGAGGCCGCCGACGCCGCCGCGGCCCGCGGCATCCCCGCCATCCTGGTGCGGGTGGAGACGAGCCCCGAGGACATCCGCGGCATGCACTCCGCCGCCGGCGTGCTGACCGTGCGCGGCGGCATGACCTCTCACGCCGCCGTGGTGGCGCGGGGGCTGGGGACGCCCTGCGTGGTCGGCGCCTCGGGGCTTTCGCTCGACATGCAGGCGCGCGAACTGACCGCGCCGGACGGGCGGGTGTTCCGCGAGGGCGATCTGATCACCGTGGACGGCTCGGCCGGGGAGGCGCTGGCCGGCGCCGCGCCCACCGTGCAGCCCGAGTTTTCGGGCGCGCTGGCCGAGCTGATGGACTGGGCCGACGGCATGCGCCGCATGAAGGTGCGCGCGAACGCCGACACCGCGCAGGACGCCCGCGTGGCGCTCGGCTTCGCGGCCGACGGCATCGGGCTGGCGCGGACCGAGCACATGTTCTTCGAAAAGGGCCGGATCACCGCGATGCGCCGGATGATCCTGGCGGAGAAGGAGAGCGACCGCCGCGCGGCGCTCGACCAGTTGCTGCCGATGCAGCGCGCCGATTTCATGGCGCTTTATCGGGTGATGCAGGGCCGCCCGGTCACCATAAGGCTGCTCGACCCGCCGCTGCACGAATTCCTGCCCCATGCCGACGACGAGCTGGGGGAGCTGGCCGAGGCCACGGGCCTGTCGCTGCGCGCGCTCCGCCGCCGCATCGACGACATGCAGGAATTCAACCCGATGCTCGGCAAGCGCGGCTGCCGGCTGGGCGTGACCATGCCCGAGATCTACGAGATGCAGGTCCGCGCCATTTTCGAGGCCCTCGCCCAGTCCTGGACCGACGGCCCCCTGGTCGTGCCCGAGATCATGATCCCGCTGGTCTCGGCCAAGCGCGAGGCGACGATGATCCGGCGCACCATCGACTCGGTGGCGATCTCGGTCTCGGCCGAAACCGGGCGGACCTTCGCCTACAAGGTCGGGGTGATGGTGGAGACGCCGCGCGCCGCCCTGCGGGCGGGGGACCTGGCCGAGGATCTCGATTTCCTGAGCTTCGGCACCAACGACCTGACGCAGATGACCTATGGGCTCAGCCGCGACGACGCCGGGCGCTTCATGCGCGATTACGTGAACCTCGGGGTCTTCGCGGAGGACCCGTTCCATACCCTTGATCTCGAGGGGGTGGGCGAGCTGATGGTGATCGCCGCCGACCGGGCGCGTGACCACAAGCCGGGGATCCCCCTGGGGCTCTGCGGCGAGCATGGCGGCGACCCGGCCTCGATCCGCTTCTGCGAGGCGGCGGGCTTCGACTACGTGTCCTGCTCGCCGTTCCGGGTGCCGATCGCCCGGCTCGCCTGCGCGCAGGCCACCATTCTTCAGCGACGGGTGCGCGAGGCTTCGGCGGCGGGCAAGGCGGCGGAGACGGCGGCGGAATGACGGATACCACGGTGGAGATGAGGGCCGAGACGCAGGAGACCGACGGCGCGGCCGCGCTGGCGGCGCTGCGCGCGGGCGGCAAGGCCAGGCTCGCCCGGGCGCTGGCGCGGATCGAGAGCCATGCCCAGGCCCCGGAGACGGCGGCCCTGCTCGACGCCGCCCACCAGGCCCCTCAGGGCCATGTCATCGGGCTGACCGGCCCGCCGGGGGTCGGCAAATCCTCGCTCGCCAACCGGCTGGTGTCGAACTGGCGCAGGCGCGGTCTGACCGTGGCGGTGATCGCGGTGGATCCGTCGTCGCGCCGGTCCCGCGGCGCGCTTCTGGGCGACCGCACCCGCATCGCCACCGACCCCGAGGACGCGGGCGTCTTCGTCCGCTCCATGGCCGCGCGCGACCGGCTGGGGGGGCTCGCCGAGCTGACCTTTCCGGCGATGATCCTGATGCGCGCGCTCTATGACCGGGTGCTGGTCGAAACCGTCGGCGTCGGCCAGTCCGAGATCGAGATCGTCGACATGGCCGACACCGTCGCGCTCTGCGTTCAGCCGTCGTCGGGCGACGCGCTGCAGTTCATGAAATCCGGGGTGATGGAGGCGCCGCACCTGCTGGTGGTCACCAAGGCCGACCTCGGCGGACCCGCGCGCCGGGCGCTCGCCGACCTCAAGGGGGCGCTGTCGCTGGCCCCGCCGCGACCTGACGGCAGCGTCCCGCAGGCGCTGATCTGCTCGTCCACCTCGCCCGACGGTGCCGACGATTTCGTCGCGGCGCTGGAGGCGCGGGCGCATGGAATGACCCCCGCCAGCCTCGCCGCGCAGCGGCTGGAGCACGCCCGCGCCTGGGCGCGGACCACGATACAGGCCGAGTACGGGAGGATGGGATCGCGGCTGGGCGGTGATTCTCTGAACTCGCCCAAATTTCGCCAAACTCCTTTCTCGACGACGCTGATGACGATGGCAAGCCTCCACGAAGCGCTGCGAAACCAATTTTCTTAAGTTTGGTTAATCCCTTATAAAACATGGCCTTAGTTGGCGGTTGCGTCGGATGGCGCAGGCCGCTGCGCGCTTTATGGCTGGATTTCCCGGTTTTGGCCGTGGTCTTAGGCGGGCAGACACATGGAAACGATCCAGGAGAGGCCCGATGACGCGATCAAACGATCGCCGGGCCGCGCGCCGCCCGGCGGCCGCGTCCCCTCGTCAACGCACCCGCTCGGCGGTCGCGATTATGGTATCGGCGCCCCGCGCCGCGTTTCGGACGGCCGTCGCCGTCGCTGTCGTCGCCACGTTTCTCGGCGCCGTTTCCCCGGCCCAGGCGGAGGCCCGCGCCGACAGCCCACGCTCGGTTTCCCCGGCTTTCGAGCCGGGCTTCGTTTCGGCCGCCCTGGCGGTGGAGCGTGAGAAGCTCGCCGGTTTCGCCGCCCGTCGCGGCGCGGTCGATCTCGACGCGGTCGAGGGGCGGGTCACCCCTCGCTCCGGCATGCGCGCGCTCGAGCATCTGAGCATCGAGGACCGCTCCACCCTCGCCTCCCTGCAGCGGGGCGGCTCGCGGGCCGCCGCGGGGCTCTCCGGGGTCGCGGGGCAGGGCCGGCTCGAATGGGCCGACTTCGAGGGGCTGGACGCCGCCGGCGACGCCCAGTGGCAATGCCTCGCCGAAGCGCTCTATTTCGAGGCCCGCGGCGAGACGCTGGCCGGCCAGGTGGCGGTGGCCGAGGTGATCCTCAACCGCGTGGATCGTCCCGACTACCCCAACACCGTGTGCAAGGTGGTCCGCCAGGGCGCCTCGCGCGCGCGCTACGGCTGCCAGTTCTCCTACAACTGCGACGGCAAGTCGGATGCGATCAGCGAACGCGACGCCTATCAGCGGGTGGGCAAGGTGGCCCGCGGGATGCTCGACGGGCATGCGCGCACGCTCACCGAAGGCGCCACGCATTATCACGCCGACCATGTGCACCCGCGCTGGGCGAAGCGGTTCGACCAGACCGCGGAGATCGGCGTCCACATCTTCTACCGGGCGCCCGGCGCCTACGCGAGCCGCTGAGCCCGGCCCAGGTCGCGCGCCGGGCTTTCCCGCGCGCGACCCTGCCAATTTCTCCGAAGGACCTCGGGTGCGCGCCGGGCGTCCGCCCGGGGGGCCGGAGGCGGACGATCCCGACTGGCGTTCTGCGCCGGCCGCCTTCAGCCATCCCGAGCCGCCGCCGCGATCCGCGGGGCTTCCCGATCGCGCGGCATGATTCCCCCCCGACCGTCCCGGCCTCTGAAAATCCAGGTCCGATGTCTCCGTTTCCGGGCGAAACAATGTCCTTGGATCGGACGTGATTTGCTGTTTTTCGGCGAGCCAGCCCGAAATCCGGGAATTTCGGCGCGCGATCGCCGATTGCGGTCAACTTCGACGACAACCTTAGGTTGACTCTTGGCCTGCGTCGGAAAAGGTTCATTCACGTATTCCGTTTTCACGCTGGGGGAACAACGTGAGCTCCAACCTTCTGGTTCTGCACACCTGGCCTCCGGGCTGCGCCGCCCGGGCGATCGACCGCGCGGTGTTCGCGGCCAATGTGCCGGAGGCGCGACGGTTGATTCTGAAAGATCCGATGCACGGGCTCCGCTCACGCTATCCGGCGGCGCTGGAGCCGTTGTCGGAGGAGCTGCGCGTGGTCTCCGGCCGGCTGCCCTTCGGCTATCTCGACGGCCAGCGCGACCGGATCATGCATGTCTGCGTCCTCTCCGATCCCGAGCGCGCCTTCCTGCGCTTCGCCGCAGCGCTGTCGATCCTGTCCGAGCATCACGTGATCAACGCCACCGGACGTTCGGGCGCGGATCTGCCTCTGGCCGATCCCGAGGATCTGGTGACCCGCCTGCTCGATCTCCAGCCGGTGCGTGCGCGCCGGATCGGCCTGGCCACGCGGCTCTGCGCCGGCCTGCCGCTGTTCTCCGACACGGCGCCGGACGCGACCCAGCTCGCCGCGGCGCTGGCCAATCTGGGGCGGGTCAACGCGCTCTGCGGGCGCGAGGAGGATCTGGACGACTTCGCGCGCTACCTCACGGACGTCTTCGGCTGGCCGGTCCCGCAGGAGACGCTGAGCGGCAGCCTGGCCCCGCCGATGGCGCCGCCGGCGAGCCTGTCGCCGCGGCTCCGCGATCGTCTGCGCTGCGCGCTCGACATCGATCTCCGGCTCTACGCCGCGGTGTCGGGAGAGGTCGGGGTTCGCGTCGCCTGAGGGAGGCGGCCAGAGTTAACAGATCGTCAACCATCTTCGCGTCATCCTGCGCAAAAGCACCGCGCAGCACGCGGTTCGGGCGCAGCAGGGAGGCCGCGATGACCAAGGGCGTCTGTCTGATCGGACCGGGGGGCGGCAGCGGCCTGCAAGCCTATGCCAGGCAGGTGGCGGAGGAGCTCGCCGCGCGCGGGACGGCCGCCTGGACCGTGCCGGCCCGCGGGCCCTTCGTGCTCACCTCGCCGATCTTCTTCGCGGCGGCGGCGTTCCGGCTGATCGCTCTGGCGATGAGCGGGCGCGTCGACGCCGTGCATCTGATGGTGGCCGAACTGGGAAGCCTCTGGCGAAAGGGGCTGCTGGCGGCGCTGGGGCGGGCGCTGGGGCTGCGGGTGGTGATCCATCTGCACGGGCCAGACCTCGTCGCCGCGGCGCGCGACGCCTGGCTGCCCACGCGGCTGGCGATGCGGATGGGGGCGCGGATCGCGCATGTGAACCTGGCGCTGGGGCGCGACCTCGCCCGCTTTCTGATCGAGGATCTGGGCGCGCCGGCCGACCGGGTGGCGATCCTGCGCAACGCGCTGCCCGACGCGCCCCCGGTGCGGCGTCAGCTGCCGGCGCGCCCGGGCCGCGACCGCCCGCTGCGCGTGCTGTTCGTGGCGCCGATGACCCGCTGCAAGGGCGCGCGCGCGGTGGTGCAGTCGCTCGCCATGCTGCGCGCCCATGGGATCGAGGCGGAGGCGGTGCTCGCGGGCTCCGGCCCCGAGCGGGTCCATGCCAAGGCGGAGGCGCGTCGCCTGGGCGTCGCCGCGGATTTCCCGGGTCGGATCAGCGCCGCTTCGGCCGAGGATCTGATGGAATGGGCCGATGTGCTGGCCTATCCCTCATCGCGCGGGGGGCTGCCGCTGACCCTGCTGCAGGCGCTCCGGGCGGGGCTGCCGGCGGTGGCCGCGCCGGCCGGCGACATCGGCGAGGCGTTGCCGCAGGGCGACGGCCTGGTCCATATCCCGGCGCGCGACGCGGCTGGGCTCGCCCGGGCGCTGGAGCGTCTGGCCAACGATCCGCCGTGGCTGGCGGCCCTGGGCGATGCCGCGCGCCTGGTGTTCGAGACCCGGTTCCGCATGGACCGCCATGTCGACCGGCTGGAGGCGCATTACGGCTGGACCGAACCGCAGCCGAGCGGGATCGAAGCGCCCGGCCAGCTCGCCTGAGGCGCGGTCCGGGGCGGGCGGGCGAACCGCCCGCCCGCCCCGGAAGCCGTCAGAGCCAGTCCTGCAGCATCGGGATCAGCGGCAGGTCGGCTTGGGGCATCGGATAGTCGCGCAGCGCCGCGGGCCGCGCCCAGGCCAGCCGTTGCCCCTCGCGCCCCTGCGCCGTCCCCTGCCAGCGGCGGCAGACATAGAGCGGCATCAGCAGGTGGAACGTCTCGTAGCCATGCGAGGCGAAGGCGAGCGGCGCGAGGCAGCTCGCCCAGGTCTCGATCCCCAGCTCCTCATGCAGCTCGCGGATCAGGCAGGCTTCGGGCGTCTCGCCGGTCTCCAGCTTGCCGCCGGGAAACTCCCAGAGCCCGGCCATGGGCTTGCCCTCGGGCCGCTGGGCGAGCAGGATCCGGCCGTCAGGATCGACCAGCGCGCAGGCCGCGACCAGCACCAGCGGCTTGGCGGAGGGGGCGGGGTCACGGGTCGGAATGTCTTGCATGGCGCGGCGGCTCCTGGACCAGTCGGTGGGCGCTTCATTGCCTGTTGCCGGGCGCCGGATCAAGGCGACGCGGGGCAGGGTGACGGCGGCCTGCGCCTCAGCCCGGCGACGGCCCGACCTCCCGTTGCCCCGGCCTCCCGATGCCCCGGCCTCCCGATGCCCCGGCCTCCCGATGCCCCGTCCTCCCGATGCCCCGTCCTCCCGTTGCGTCGACCGGAGCGCGGCGATGCCCCAAGGCCTCGCGATACGTCTGACGCGGGTCGCGCACCGTCGCCGGCCGAGGCCGATCCGCCGCGCGATCAGCCTGATCCGCCCTGACCTTCCGCCGTCTCCGCAAGAAGACCCTGCGATTCCCAGCAGGACGGACTGCAAGCGAGGAGACGTCGCCCCCCTCGTCCCCGTCTCCGAGCCGCGCGGGCGCCGCGTTCCCACCTGCGATCCGTCTGCGCGCGGCTCCCGGACCGGGGACCGCGCGCAAGGATGGGATCAGGAGCGGTAGTCGGCGTTGATCTCGATGTAACGCTTGGTCAGGTCGCAGGTCCACACCGTGGCGCTCCCGGACCCGACGCCCAGATCCACCCCGATCTCCAGCTCCGCCTGCTTCATGTAGGCCGCACCGTCCGCCTCGCGGTAGTCGGGCGACACCCAGCCGGCCTCGGCCACGGTGAACTCGCCGAAGCGGATCGAGAGCAGGTCCCGGTCGGCGGCCTCGCCCGATTTGCCCACCGCCATCACGATGCGCCCCCAGTTGGGGTCCTCGCCGGCGATGGCGGTCTTGACCAGCGGCGAGTTGGCGATGGCGAGCCCGACCTTCTTCGCCGCCCGGTCGGTCTTCGCGCCGGTCACGGTGATCGCCACCAGCTTGGTCGCCCCCTCGCCGTCGCGCACGATCTGCAGCGCCAGATCGCGCAGCACCCGCTCCAGCGCCGCGGCGAAGGCCGCCGCGCGCGGGTCGCGCTTGGAGGCGATCGGGTCCATCGCCGCCCGCCCCGTCGCCGCCACGAGCACGGTGTCCGACGTCGAGGTGTCGCTGTCCACGGTGATGGCGTTGAACGAACGATCCGCGCTCTCGGCCAGCATCCGGCGCAGCAGGTCCCGGTCGATGGCCGCGTCGGTGAACACGAAGCCCAGCATCGTCGCCATGTCCGGCGCGATCATGCCCGAGCCCTTGGCGAAGCCCGCGATGGTCACCTTGGCGCCGTCCAGCGCCAGCACCTCGGACGCCCCCTTGGGGAAGGTGTCGGTGGTCATGATGGCGCGCGCGGCGTTCTCGCCGGCGTCCTCGGACAGCGCGGCGGTCAGGTCGTCGAGCTTCGCCGCGATCCGCTCATGGGGCAGCGTCTCGCCGATCACGCCGGTCGAGGCCATCCACACGCCCGATTTCGGCGCGCCGGTGGCGGCGGCGACGGCTTCGGCCAGCGCCTCCACCGCCTCGGCTCCGCTGCGGCCCGTGAAGGCGTTGGCGTTGCCGGAATTGACCAGGATCGCCTGGGCGCCCTTGACGCCGGGCGCGTCGCGCAGCGCCTCGCACCACAGCACCGGGGCGGAGCGGGTGGACGAGCGGGTGAACACCCCCGTCACCACCGAGCCGGGCGAGAGCATCGCCAGCATCACGTCCTTGCGGCCCTTGTAGCGCACGCCCGCCTCGCCGGCGGCGAAGCGCACGCCCGCCACCGGCGGCAGGTCGGGGAAGGCGGCGGGGGCGAGCGGCGAGACCTTCGGCGCCGCCTTCGCGGGCTTGGCCGCGACGGGGGCTGCGGCCGGCGTCTCGGCAGGGGTTTCCGCCGCCGGAAACACGTCGCGCAGGGCGGCGTCGAGCGTCGCGACCTCGGTCTTCAAGACGTCGAGACGGGCGAGAAGGTCCGCGCGCGAGGTCGGCGCGCTCTTCTTCTTGCCGCCGGATTTCTTCTTCTTGCCGTCGCTGGCCATGGCGTCCCCCGGGGCTCGATCCTCGATGCGCCGGTCAGGTGCCGGCGTTCAGCGCAACGAGATAGCGCGTGCGCGGGGCGAGGACACGCGGCGAGTTGATCCGGGGCGGGGCAGGGGGCGGGGAAAA